>JBBIQF010000252.1:2567-8911 GCA_037442445.1 Planctomycetaceae bacterium | reverse complement strand
GCACCGGGCGGCCCAGGGCCCGTTCGACGCTGGCCACCTTGGCCCGAATGCGCCCCGGCGGGGCCTTGCGGTAGTCCATGCGGATCGAACATTCCACCCGGTCACAGTCGGCCGCCAACGCCTCGAAGCACGCCTTCAATAGCCGCACGAGTTCGTCGAACTCGCCCTCGACAATCGTCCCCATGGCGTGGAACTGGTAGTCCAATCCGCTGGATTCGATGATGGGCACGCAGCGGGCTACATATTGCCCAACGCTCTCGCCTTTGCCCAGCGGAAAGATGCTGAACTCCATCACAATCATGGCTATCCCTTTCCCTTTGGCAGGTCGATGCGTGGATGGGTGAGGTGTTGGCTGCGGAAAACCGCGGTGCAAGGACACCGGCCGAGGGCCCGTTGCGCCTTGCCCTTCCCATTGGGTTGCCCCGTTCGTGGGACGGCCAGCGTGCGCAGCACCGGCGTTTCTGCGAGCGGCTGAAATGGCCGCTCCAAGGAGCCCGGTTCCCGGAGTTCTGGCTCATTTCATTCTAGGCGCCGATGGAAGCCGGCACTGGCCCAGGGGGGCCGGCATTGCCCCTTGCGGCGCCCGGGCACTCGGCCGGCAGCCGCTTCCGACGCGACAGGGCGGCTTGTGAGGCGCCGCGGGCCGGTGTATGCTGGGCCCCGCCCCTGAGCTTCCTGGTGAACAAGTTAAGGAGTGGGCCATGCGCCGAATCCGTTTCGCTATTGCCGCCGTGGTCGTTCCGGTTGGACTGGTTCTTGGGGCGATGGTTAGCCCTCTGCGGGCGGCCGAGCCAGGTTCGCGGGCTGCGGACCAGCGCCAGGCGGCCGAGTTGGCCAAGAGGCTACTCCGGCCGGAGGCCAAAGCCTCCCCCTTTTCTTTCCGCTACGACGGCCGGCCATCGCGCGAACTGCTCGGTGATTGGACGCGCAGCGAAAGCCACGCTGCCCTGGACGCCAGCCGCACCCGGCACCTGGCCAAGTTCCTCGACCCGCGCACGGGGTTGGAAATGCGCGTGGAAGCCGTCGAATACCACGACTTTCCGACCGTCGAGTGGACGTTGTACTTCCGCAATACGGCCCAGCGGCCCACGCCCATTCTGGAGGACATCCAGGCCCTGGACATCCCGTGGCAGCGCCCGGCCGGCACCGAGTACGTGCTCCACCATGCGGCCGGCTCGCAAGCCAACCGCTCGGATTATGCCCCGCGCCAGACCACGCTGGAGCCCAAGATGATCAAACGCTTCGGCGGGGCGGGGGGCCGGCCCACGAACGTGGACTGGTCCTATTTCAACCTCCAGTGGGGCGACCAGGGGGCGATCGTGGTGGTGGGCTGGCCAGGGCAATGGGCCGCCGAGTTCGCCCGCGATGCGGACCGCGGCCTGCGGGTCCGCGCGGGCCAGGAGCGGGTTTACGCCCGGCTATTGCCGGGAGAGGAAATCCGCTCGCCGCTAATGGTGGTGCAGTTCTGGCAGGGCGACTGGGTGCGTGCCCAAAACGTCTGGCGGCGGTGGATGATGGCCCACAGCATGCCCAAGCCGGGCGGCAAGCTGCCGCCGCCCCAGTTCGTGGCTTCCAGCTCCCGGGCCTATGAGGAGATGATCCACGCCAACGAACAGAATCAAATCATGCACATCGACCGCTACCTCGAAGAGGGCCTGAAGATCGACTACTGGTGGATGGACGCCGGCTGGTACATCCAGCAACAGGGCTGGCCGCAAGTGGGTACGTGGGAAGTGGACCCCAAACGCTTCCCCCGCGGTTTCAAGCCCATCAGCGACCACGCCCATGCCCGGGGGGTGAAAATCCTGGTGTGGTTCGAGCCGGAACGGGTCATGCCCGGCACCTGGCTCTACGAAAACCATCCCGAATGGTTGTTGAAACCCACCGCCCAGGCGAACCCCTTGGCCGGCATGCGGGCATGGTCGGCCAGCCAGGTCGGCGGCAGCGACCCGTGCGTCACGCACAACCCCACCACGCAGGAACGGGCGATCGCCAATATCCGCTGGGCCCCGGGCAGCCTGGCTTTCCATCCCGGACCCCAGGGGCAATACGCGGTGGTCCGCTTCACCGCACCCGAGGCGGGCCAGTACGCGGTCTCGGCCGGGTTCTCGGGCATCGACCGCAGCCCCACCACCACCGAGGTGTACGTCCTGTGCCGCAACAAACCGGTGTTTCAGGGGTGGCTGAACCTCAAGGGCCAGGGCAACCGGGCGGCGTACTCGGGCAAACTGGCGCTTGCGGTGGGCGACACCGTGGACTTCGTGGTGGGCTGGGGCAACGGCACCCACGTGTGCGATTCGACCGGTCTGGAGGCCCGGCTGGTGGCCCCCTCGGGCCGCAGCTTCGACGCCGCCAAGGACTTTCACGGCGAGCAAAATCCGCACGGCCCGTGGGCCTACGGCTGGTTGAAGCCAGCGCCCGTGCCCGACGCCGCTACCTTCTGCCGTTTCGATCGGCCGGTAAAGCCCGGCGAGGACGGGGTGCGGCTGTTGAATCTGGGCAACCCCGAGGCCCGCAAGTGGCTGACCGAGCACATCGACCGCCTGCTCCGCGAACAAGGCATCGACCTGTACCGCCAGGACTTCAACATGGACCCGCTGGAGTTCTGGCGGGCCGCCGATCCGCCCGACCGGCAGGGCATCACCGAAAACAAACACGTAACCGGCTACCTGGCGTTTTGGGATGAACTCCGCCGGCGGCATCCCAACATGCTGATCGACTCTTGTGCCAGCGGCGGCCGGCGCAACGACCTGGAGACCATGCGCCGGGCCGTGCCTTTGTGGCGGAGCGATTACGCCTTCGAGCCCATCGGCCACCAGTGCATGACGTATGGCATCTCTTTGTGGCTCCCGTATCACGGCACCGGCACGGTGGCCAGCGCAGCCGCGCCGTATTACGGCGGCGGGTTCACGAAAGTCGAACCTTACGCGTTCTGGAGCAACACCGCGCCCAGCCTGGGCAGCGGCATCGATATCCGCGTGCGCCAGCTCGATTACAACACCCTCCGCCGGCTGTACCGGCAATGGCGAGAGCTGAGCCGGTTCTACTACGGCGACTTCTACCCGCTGACCCCCTACACGCAAGACAACCGCCAATGGATCGCCTGGCAGTTCCACGATCCCCAGCAGCAGGCCGGTGCGGTGCAGGGATTCCGGCGTGACCAGTGCCCGGCCGATAGCGTGCGCCTGCACCTGCGCGATCTCGATCCTGGGGCGACGTACCGGTTGACGGTGTTCGAAGGGGAGTCGCCGACCGAGGCCAGCGGCAAGGCCCTCATGGAGGAGGGACTTCCGGCTACCACGCGGGAGCGCCCCGGCGCGGTGGTGCTCGTCTACCAGCGCAAGCAATGACTACCGTTCCACGTAACCGTTCACGGCACCGGGGTTTTCAAGGGGAAGGCGCGTGCGGGGTGCGGCGAGTGTCGGAGCGCGGCGGGCGCGACGGAGCGCGTCCCTCCAAGATGGAGGGCCACGCTCTGTCGTGGCCGAGGCATGGCGTGTTGCCCGGTAACTTCCCCGGGCCGTGAACGGTTACCGTTCCATTGGCCCCCTCCAAATAGTTGCACACGCGCCCGCCTAGATTGGCGGTCTCAGCCATGTCTCTACGTTTGGGGGGCTGAGAGCGCCCGAATGTGGCGATCGGGCGTTCCCCACTAAAGTGCAGTGCCCTCTCGACTTCGACCGCAACCGGCCTTTTTTTCGTGAGATAATAGCCATAAGCCGAAGGCAGCGGCCGCGACTGGTAGCAACCGCCCGACGACATGGCGGAAGATCGCCGGTCGATTGTCGGGCCAGCACCTAGCCCACGAGGCAAAGCCGTTTGTCGTTGTGCGAAGCCTGTTCCGCTCGGCAGAGTACAACGGCACCCCACTTTGGCTGTATGAAACGGTAGCGGCAGTGTTCAGCCGACCGAAATCAGGTTAAGATAGGAACTTTGGTCTAGTTAGCTGGGGAGAACTCCAGGATGGGGCTCCTCAAAGACGACAAGCGCCTTTATGAAGCCCCAGTTCTTCGCCCGCTACGGCCTTCTCATCTTGATGACCGTCGCGTTTCTCATGCCCTTCATGTATGTCGGGGCCCGGCGGTCTCTGCGGAGCAATAAGAACGACGTCAAATCATGGCTGCCCGACGCTTACGAAGAGACCGCTACCTACAGGTGGTACCGGCAGCACTTCGAAAGCGACATGTTCATCCTGGCCAGTTGGGAGGGCTGTACGCTGGACTCCCCGGCCTTGGAGCTTTTGGCCAAGAAGCTGGTTCCGCCCACTGATTCCACCCAGAATCCCTTGACGGCCCCTTTGCCGTTCTTCAAACGGGCCATCACCGGCACCGATCTGGTAGACCTGCTGGTCAACCGGCAGGGCTTCAGCGAAGAGGAGGCGATCGAGCGGCTCAAGGGGTTCGTCATCGGCCCGGATGGCAAGCAGACCTGCCTGATCCTTACCGTGGCCCAGGAGTCGGAGGAGGCGTGGGAAGCCCAGCGTGCGGCATCGGGTTATCGCAAACCGAAGTTCCTCCACGCGGTGGTCGAGCGGGTCTATGAGGTGGCCGAGCGGGAGTGTGCCATCCCCCGCGCGAGCCTGCGCCTAGGCGGGCCGCCGGTCGATAACGCCGCCATCGACATCGAGGGCGAGCGGTCGCTGTTCCGCCTGGCCGGCTTCTCCGGCCTGGCCGGGCTGCTGTTGGCCTGGTGGTGCCTGCGGAGCTGGGGGCTGACGGCCATGGTGTTCACCTCGGCGCTGTTTAGCGCCGGGCTGAGCTTGCTGGCGGTGTGGCGATTCGGCTTCGGCGACCACATGAACGCCATCCTCTTGACCATGCCCTCGCTGGTGTACGTGGCCGCCACCTCTGGCGCTATCCATCTGGCCAATTACTACCGCGACACGGTCCGGCAGCACGGTTTTTCTGGAGCGCCGGAACGCACGGTCCGCTCGGCCTGGCTGCCGCTGGCACTGGCCACCGGGACCACGGCCATCGGCCTGGCCTCGATGTGCATCACCGAACTGGTGCCCATCCGGATGTTCGGCATGTACTCGGCCATCGGCGTGGTGATCGGGTTCGCGGTGGTCATCCTGTATGTGCCGGCGCTTTTGCACTTCTTTCCGCTGCGGGGCATCCTCCAGGCGGCCCAGAAGCCGCGGCGCTGGGACCCGGGCTCGTCGCCCCGCTGGCGGTACGTGGGGCAGTGGATCATCCGCCACAACAAGCTGGTTACCGCCGGCTGCCTGTTGCTGATGGCCCTGGGCGCTTGGGGCGTCTCCAAGACCCAGACCTCCGTGAAGCTCATGCGCCTGTTTTCGCGCGATGCCCAGATCATCCACGACTACCGGTGGCTGGAAGAGCACCTCGGGCCGCTGGTGCCCATGGAAGTGGTGCTGCGCGTGGACCCGCGGATCGATGGGCAATCCAATTTGGACCTGCTCAATCGCATGTTGCTGGTCAGCGACGTGCAGCGGGCGATTTCGGGGCTGCCCGACGTGGGGAGCACCCTGGCCGCCCCCACCTTCGCCCGCGAGCTGCCCCGCCGGGCCGGCGTCATCGAACGCCAGGCCTGGAAGCGCCAGATCGAGCGGCACCGCGACGACCTGCGGGAGTACCTGGTCGCCGATACCAATCCTCAGACGGGCCGCCCCGAAGAACTCTGGCGGATCAGCGCCCGTGTGGCAGCGCTGACCGACCTGGACTACGGCGAGTTCGTCAAAGACATCCGCGCCGCCGTGGAACCGGTGCTGGCCGCCTGGCGCGAAAGAATCCGCATCGACGACCCGGCGCTGGCCGCCGAGCTGGGCCCCGACAAGGGCGTGGCGGCCGTGTACACCGGCCTGGTCCCCCTGGTGTACAAGGCCCAAAGCTCGATGTTGGACGGGTTGATTCTGAACTTCGCCGGCGACCTGATCCTCATCGGCGTGGCCATGACCTTCCTGGTGCGGGACTGGTCGGCCGGGTTGCTGCTGATGTTGCCCAGCCTGTTCCCCCTGGCCATCGTCTTCGGCGCGATGGGCGCATTGGGCATCGTGATCGACGTGGGGACGGTGATGGTGCCCGCGGTGGCGCTGGGCGTTACGGTGGACGACGCCATCCACTTC
Source organism: Planctomycetaceae bacterium (assembly GCA_037442445.1). GTDB lineage: Bacteria > Planctomycetota > Planctomycetia > Pirellulales > Thermoguttaceae > JANLFZ01. The sequence goes on along the minus strand of JBBIQF010000252.1, from coordinate 2,826 downwards.
ATGCTTTGGGTGCGGCACGGCCAGCAGCGGGGCATGAACCGGGCCCAGGCCATCATGTTCGCCTACGAGGATTGCGCCCGCGCCATTTATCAGAGTTGGGGGGTGATCGGGCTCGGGCTATTCTCCTTCGCCCTGAGTTCGTTCACGCCCACCCAGCGGTTCGGCTACTTGATGTTCACGATGCTCACGGCCTCGTCGTTCGGCAATCTGGTCATGCTGCCGGCCCTGCTGGCCGGCCCGGCGGGCAATCGCTTCTGGA
>JBBIQF010000252.1:0-2557 GCA_037442445.1 Planctomycetaceae bacterium | reverse complement strand
CCGCAAAGCACTCCAGCGCCAAGCCCACGCCGAACGCCGGCCGGAAACGCTCCCCGAGGCCGAGCCGGCCCCCGTGCCGGTCGCCGTGGCCGCCGGGGGCGAAAGCCTGGAGGCCGAAGACGGCCTGGCCCCGGCCCAGCGGGTGGTCATCCCGCTGCCGCGGCGGCGCCAAAAGCGCCTCCGGCGTGCCGTAGGGCGATAACCCCGGCCCGCCGGGCATGCTACTGTCTTGCTGGCCGATCCCGGCGCGATACGTACCACGAGTCGTAGGGCCCGCGGCCAATGTCTTCCGGCGCAAGATCGACATGCGGTCCCGCCGGCCGGCCGAACACCTCGCGAATCACATCCAGATAGGCATATCCGTAGCCCCGCGTCGGCTCGATGTAGTGCCCCTCGCCAAACTCGTTCCAGCAGCAGAAGATCAATGTCTTCTGCACCGGGCTGGCCGGCGCAGCGTCGAGGATGCGCTTCGCGCGGAGGCACAACTCGCGGAATTTTTCGGGCGTGTTGTCGGACCAAAAGAACGGGGTCTCTTTCCACGGGCGGGAATCCCAGCCCATCATGGCGCTGGGGATGTCGGGGAGCCGGCCATGCCGCAGCTTGAACTCCCACAGGGCTTGCTGCTGGTCGATGAACCCCTCCACCGGTGCGCTTACGAAGCCCCCGCTGAACCGCACTTGGGCCGGCGGGCGCCATGCGTTGCCGTAGGCGCTGGTGGCATCCCAGCCTTCCTCGGCCATGCGCTCCAGCGCGGCCTGATCCTGGGAGCCCACGCAACCCACCAGGTACAGCCCGCCCAGGCCCCGCTTCTTGCAAATCTCCCGCATGCGCTGGAAGGTGGCCCGCACCTGGGCGCTGGTGCCCAGGTCACGAGTCACGTTCTGCGGCACCCAGACATACAATAGCGGCTTGCCATCCACCCGCAGGTACGACGGGTGCGAGAAGTAATTCTCGATCCAGAACGGCAGCACGTTTTCGAGCAGGTCCTCGGCCGATGCACACCCCTGGCCGCACCCGTTCTCCCACATGATGGCAAAGCGAATCAAGGGGAGATACCGGGCCCGCAGCAACCCATCGTGGATGGCGTGCCCCAGGGCCTGCTGCACCGGCCCGCCGCGGTTGGACCGGTACCAGCAATAGATGATCCCCGAAATGCCGTGCTCGCGCATCATCTTGATGTGCCAGTCGGCCACTTCCGGCTCGCCTTCGTTGTACCATCCCAGCACCGGTTTGCGGTGGGGCCAAGGCTCGATGAGCTTCCAGCCGTAGGTCGTCCCTTCCTTCCACAGCGGGCAATAATGGGTCCACAGGGTGTACGGGCCGGTGTCCAACGGGACCGGCGGCGGCACATACTCGGCCTTGGTGGGCGCAAGCGGCGGGGCAAAAGGCACCGTCTCGGTCGCCGCCGCCTCGCTTGCCGCCGCCCCAGCAGGGCTTTTCACCCACACCCGCACCGGAAACGCCCCGGGCTGAGTTGCCCGGACACGCCACAGCACCTCGCCTTCGGCCTCGAAATCCAGCGGCCCGAGCGATTGTGCGGCCGGCCCCTCCAGCGCAACCTGCGGCGGAACCTCGATCTGGACTTGGGTGGTCGCAGACCGGCCGCCCTCGTTGCGCACCCGGGCTGCGATCTGTTCCACCCGGCCTGCTCGCGGCAATGCCGCCACCGCCACGATGGACGCCACCTTCAGGTTCGGCTCGGCCTCCGGCTGTTTGCCGGCGCGGAGGTAATCGATTTGGGCTTCGGCCCCGGCCACCTCGGACGGAACCAAGCCCAGCGCCAACAGCGTCCCCTCCCAGCCGGGCCACGCCTGGGCCTTCAGCACGTAGCTGTGGGGTTTACCGTCGCCCTGGACCTCGAAGGGCACTCGCCCGGCACCGCGAGTGGTAATGTAAACCACCTCGCCCCGCGAGCCTGCACTGACCCTCATGCGGAGCATCAGAAAACCGCAGGCCGCAACGTCGGCCTGAAGCTGCCGTTGAAGCACCAAGCCCGGCTGGGCGCCAAGCCGCACCCAAAGCCCGCTGCCGGTCGCCCGGACCTCGGTTCCCGAAGTTCCGGCCCACCCCTGCGTGTCCTGCGATTGGGTGAAATCGAATCGCACGTCCGGCTTGCCCGGCCGGCCCGCAAAGGTTTTGATGCCGAACGCCCGGCCCAGGATTTCTGACGGCGAGAGGACGCGGCGGTAAAGCTTGACGTAGTCGATCGCCCCCCGCACGCCCGGCCCGTGGGCCGCGCTGGACGCGATGACAAGCGGCGTGTCCGCCGGCCGAGGCACCTCGCCGCGGCGCGGGGTTACAAACGGCTCGCCGTTGACCCAGAGGGCGGCCTGCTGGCCGTCCCACGTGGCCACCATGTGGTACCACTGGCCCGGCCGGGGAACGACGGAACTTACCCGCGGCTCCCACTTGCCCCCCGCAAACACAAAAAACGACAGCCGATTGCCCTCGCGCGCCCAATCCACCCGGATGCTGTACTGGTTGTCTTTGAAAACCACGGTGTGCCCATCGCCGACCTCGTCGAAACGTCGCCGGGCTTCTATCCTAAATTCGAGTG
>JBBIQF010000251.1:1655-8920 GCA_037442445.1 Planctomycetaceae bacterium | reverse complement strand
AGCCCCTGGTTCGGCGTGAACCTGGATACGGGCAACTTCCGCAGCGCCGATCCCTACGCCGAACTGGAAAAGATCGCCCCCTACGCGATCAACGTCCACGTGAAAGTGGCGATGGCCCCGGCCGGCCAGGGCAAACAGCCTGCGGATTACGCACGGCTCAAGAAGATTCTGGCGGCGGCCGGCTACCGCGGCTATATCACGCTGGAATACGAGGAAGACGAAGACCCGCGGACCGCCTGCCCCCGGCACATGGAAGCCATCCGCCGGGCGTTCGCTTGAGGGCCCGCGGGCATTTCTGCACCGGGGTCCCACAGCCCATGTGCTTGGCCTTGTGGGGCGCATGGCGCGGCGCCCCGGCGGGAGGGCGGCAGGCTGTCTTTCTGCCTGCGGCGGGCCCAAAGCCGGCGGCCCGAGAAGGCGGGTCAAGGGCGGGCACGGGCGCTGGCTGGTGCGGCGGGGGTCAGGAATCCGCGGTACACTTGCCCGCCTGGGCCAGCCCCTGGACGATCTCTTCCAGCACTTTGTCGGCGTCCATGTCCACGGCCACCTCCATGTTGCATTTCCAGGCGGGGACCCGGCGGCGGTCGAACACCGTGGCCCCGCGGGTCAGTTCGCCGCGGACTTCCACGTCGCCGGCCATTTCCTGGGTGGTGAAGAGTTCCGGGGCGGTGACGGCGGTCAGGGTGACGGTGTCGTGGGCGTGGATGCCCTCGATCCCGAATTGCTGCCGGGACGCCCGATAGGCCGGCGGCAGAATCCGCCGCAGGAATCGGCCCACGCGGCTCTGCTCGTCCGGCAGCCGGCCCAGAAAGTCGAACGTCAGCATCACCCGGTTCGTCACGTCCAGCGGCACCAAGGTCTTGGTCGAACCCGAGCGGAACACCACCCGCGCCGCCCGGGGGTCGCAGTAGATATTGAACTCGGCGGCAGGCGTGATGTTGCCCGGGCTGGCCACGGTTCCCCCCATGGCCACGATCCGGTGCACCAGGAACGGAAGCTCCGGGTCGCGGTGGAACGCCCGGGCGATGTTCGTCAGGGGCCCCAAGGCGACGATGGTGACCTCTTCCGGGGCGGCCCGGACCGCATCGCAGATCACCTTCTCCGAAGGGTGCGGGGCCCGCAATTCGGCCACCTGGAAGGCCGTCTCGTCCAGGCTATCCACGCCATACAGATGGCGGCTTTCGACCGGCAGCCCGCTCTCCGGGGCCGAGGCCGCGCCCACCCGCGGCAAACGCGGGGGGTCGAGGTGCTCGATGATGGCCTGGACATTGCGCGTGGCCACCGCAGGGGGCACGTTTCCGCCGACGGCCGTGACGGCGACCACCTCCAGGCGCGGGTGGAACAAAGCCATGCACAGCGCCATGGCATCGTCCACGCCCGGATCGACATCCAGAATCACTTTCCTAGGCATCATGGCGCTCGCTGCGGAGGGTGGTCCCGCTGGACGGCTACGGCCAATATCCTTTCGCCGGGCGACGCCCGCCTTCGCATCCTGGAAGCCCGCCCCCTGCGCCGCACCCGGCCGAGTAGCGCGATTCTAGGGCCCGCCGCCGCCGGGCGACAAGGGGGGCCGTAGGGTGCTCTGCGAGCACCACACCCTCCGGAAGTTGCGTGCTTCGACACGCACGTGCCAGGAAAGCGCCGGCGGGTTCATGCCGCTGGCGTATGGCAATGACGAATGTCGAAAGACAAATGTCGAATGACCAATGACCCAGCAGCAATGACCACGCACCAATGACCAATGGCCCAAAGCCAGCCTGGCCGGCGTGCCGGTGGGCGCAGGGCCTACCGCGGCGCGAGGAAGCTGGCCGGAAGCAGTTTGCCCACCTGTTCCACGATGCGGTCCTCCATGGCCGGCTGCAACTGTTCGGGCCGGCCGAAGGTTACCAGGCTGCTCAGCGAGTTGTTGACCTCGTATCCCCCTTCGCCCAAAAGCCGTTTCGACACGATGTAGTTCGACACCCCGTGGGCGTAAGCGGTGATCCACAGCCGGCTGCCGTCGAATTGCCGCTTCATGCGCAAAGCGTAATCGACGACCACCTCGTCGCTGAGGAACACCATGGCCAGGTCATCGTCGAAGGCCCAGACGGTGATGAGGTACTCGCGGTGTGCCGGCGGTTTCTGCCCCTGTTCGATCATGCGGAGCATCCGCTGGGCGGAATAGGAGCGTTTGGCCAGTGCCTGGAGTTCCTCCATGGGGGGCAGAGGGGCGAACGGGATTTGGAGCGTCGCCGAGCGGGCCACCAGGGGGAACCGCACCGGGCGCATCGGGCCCGCCAGAAGCCGCTTGACCTCGTCGGCCAACTGGCGGCCGTGCTTCTGGCATAACTCCACCGTGCCGTGGGGATACGGGTCGGCATCGGCCCCGCAGCCGATGGTCACCAGGGCCACGGCGCCGGGCTGGTCCGCCTCGATGTACTCCTGGGCGCAGCCGGCCCAGTCGCCGTGGATTTGCTTGAAGTTGCCCCGAAGCGTGGTGTTGTGGCAGGCGTAGTTGAAAACCACGGCCAGGAGTTTTCCTTGCGCATCGGTTGCGCGGAGCAAGGGGAGGGAGCGGTCGGCCGGGGCATCGGGCACCGCCCCGAAACCCGTCCACTTGCCATCCTTGAGCACCCGCCGGTTAGCGGCGAAAGGGACGTGGCCGAGGGCCCAGGCCAGTTTTCCCGGGCGCCGCGATTGCAGCGCCTCGAGCACCACCGATTCGAGCCGGTCGACCAGGAACCGGGCGTACTGTTCCAGATGCTCGCGCTCGGTGCCCGCCATGGCGCCCATGCCTTTCAGATCGGGTCCCGAGTGGTTATGCGAGTTGCACAGCACGAAGCGTTCGGGCCGCACCGGAAATCGCTTCGCAACCCGGCGGAGTACCTCTTGGCGGAGGTTGTCGGGCACGGCGCCGCAATCGACGGCCAGCAGCACGGCCGGGCCAGGCTCGGCGTCGCTGCCCAGGGCCAGGGCCGAGGCCTTCAGCCGGCCCGCCACTCCTTCCGACTCCGTCTTGCGCGCGGCGTATCCGTACATCCGCACCGGCATCTCTGGGGTGATATCGACCTTGGCCACGCCCACGGGGATCAGGTCCGCCGGTGTGGCAGACTCGCCGGCCAAGCCCAGGGTGGCCCACAAGGCGGCCATAAGGCCCACGGCCGGCATCACTAGCGAGGCTAGAAAGTGCGGGTTTGGCGATTTCGTCATGGCAACGGTCCTCCCGCCAAAAGGAAAGCAGTTCCGGGGTACGTGGCGACAGTTTGCCCAGGGTACCTGCGGAACAGTTTCGCAGAGGCGGTGGCACAATTCAAGCGACTCAGGCCGGCAAAGAAGGGGGGCCATGCGCCGGCCGCCCGGATTGCATCGGCCAGCGGGGCGTGCGAAGATATCGGCGCGGCCCAGCGGGCCGGGAAGCTTTTGGGCCGGCGGGGTGGTCGCGGCGGCAGGCCGCGGCTGGCGGCCCGGCTGCGGCAAAACATCGCAGAGCGGAGCAAGGCTTATGACGCGCAGCGGCATTCTCGGTGCGATAGCGGTGGTCAACGTGGCGGCGGCATGGGCCCTAGCGGCCGCACCCGCCAGCCCCGTGGGCGTCGTCAGCCACATCAAGGTCCTTTCCGATAAGGTCGAGGATGTCTCTAGCCCCGAGGCCTGGAAGAAGACCTACATCCGGCCGGGCATGAGCGACCAGGACAAGGCCCTGGCCATCTGGCGGACCGTGGTCAAGTACCGGCACCAGACCGCGCCGCCCAACGAATACCTGCTCGACAACGTGCACGATGTCTTCAAGACCATCCACGTGTACGGTTACGGGATGTGTTGCTGTGCGGCTAGCCATGTGGAGACGCTAGCCCGGTACATCGGCATGCCCGCCCGGGGCTGGGGCATCACCGCCCACAGCGTCCCCGAGGTGTATTACGACGGCGCGTGGCACCTGTTGGATGCTTCGCTGATGAACTATTTCCTCAACGAGCAGGGGAAGATCGCCTCGCTAGCCGAGATCAAGAAAGCCGTCATGGACTGGCACGCCCAGAACCCCGGCTATCGCGGCAATGACAGCAAATTGCGGAAGTTCGCGGCCAACGGCGGATGGCGCAAAGGCCCCGCCTTGTTCCTTTCCACCGGCGAGCAGTTCTGGGACCACAACGGCATCAACATGGCCGGCTGGCACGGCTGGCCCTCCACCATGCAAGAGTACGACTGCAAGGAGTTCATCTTCGACTACGGGGGTTCGATGGGGTACCAGTTGAACGTGCAGTTGCGCCAGGGGGAGCGGCTGACGCGGAACTGGTTCCACCGTGGATTGCACGTGAACATGTTCGATGGCGAGGCGCCGGACGTGCTCAAGAACACGGCCGTGCTGGGCATGTGCCGCAAGCTGGGCGATGTTGCGCCGGGGCGCGTGGGCAACGGCGTGCACGAGTACGATCTTCCCCTGGCCAGCGGCGCCTTCCGGCTGGGGGCCTTGCAGTGCGACAACCTGGCTGCCAAGGCCGAGGACGGGAAGCCGCCCGCCGTCCACGTCGCCGATCCGGCCCGCCCCGCCGTGCTGGTCTTCGGCATGCCGTCGAGCTACGTGTATCTCACCGGCGAGGTCGCGCTGGAGGCGGTGGTGGGCTCGGGCGGGGCGATCGACGTGGCCTTCAGCGACAATCACGGCCTGGATTGGACCCCCGTGGCCCGCATCGAGAAGTCGGGACCGGCCCGCCTGGACATCGGCCGGCTGTGCCTGCGGCGGTACGACTACCGGCTCCGCCTGGAACTCCGGGGCGCGGGCACCGGGCTGGACGGCCTGCGCGTGCGGCACGATATCCAGCATTCGCAGGCCCCGCTGCCCGCGTTGCTCGAAGGCGATAACACCATCACCTTCACCGCCGGCCCCGATGAGGGGACCGTCACCCTGGAAGCCGCCACCACGGTCAATTTCCGCGACAAGGGGAAGAATCTTTTTTACACCGCGTTCCATCCCACGACGACCGGAAACGTGCGGACCGACGGCATGCGGATCGAAGGCAAAGGGACCATCACCTTCCCCATCGCCACGCCGGGAGACATGACCCGCATCCGCATGAACGCCTTCTGGCGGGCCCGGGACCCCAGGGACGGCTATGACGTGGAGGTGTCGTTCGACGATGGGGCAACGTTCCGCCGGGTGACGCGGCTGGGCGGCCCCACGGCGGGCGAGTCCCGCTACTTCACCATCGAAGAGGTCCCCCCCGGCTGCCGCGCCGCCCGCATCCGCCTAAACGGCCAGCAGTATAACACCACGATGCTCTTCGGCCTGCGGATCGACGCCGACTACCGGCAGCCGCACGGCGGCTTCCGCCCGGTGAAAATCACCTACGTTTGGGAGGAGGCGGGGCAGGAAAAACGCCATGAGCACGTCGCCCGAGCGCCACACGACGTGTACACCATCCGCTGCGGTCCCAAGGCGGTGGTGAAAAGCTTTACCGTGGAGCTGGCCCCCTAGAGTGCGGGAGCCGGCCCGCTGCCGGACTATTCGCCATGCTCGACCGATTCTTCGGCCTTTCAGAACACGGCACCAACGTCCGCACCGAGGTCCTGGCCGGGGTGACCACGTTCCTGACCATGGCCTACATCATCTTCGTGCAGCCGGCGGTGCTTTCGGGGCGGATGCTCGGCATCACACCCGACGTGATGGATTTTGGTGCGGTGACCACGGCCACGTGTATTTCGGCGGCGGTGGCTACCTTGATCATGGGCCTTTACGCCCGGTACCCCATCGCCCAGGCGCCGGGGATGGGCGAGAACTTCTTTTTCATCCTCACGGTGGTGCCCGCGGCGGGGGCGATGGTCGATGCGGCCGTGGCCGAGGGCACCTTGCCGCCGGGCGTTACCTCGGGCTGGCAGGTGGCCTTGGGCGTGGTGTTCCTCTCGGGCGTGCTGTTTTTGCTGTTGACGCTGGCCGGCCTGCGCCAGGCCCTCTTGGATACCATCAACCCCAGCCTGCGCAATGCCATTGCGGTGGGCATCGGCCTGTTCATCGCCTTTATCGGCATGCGCAATGCGGGGCTGATCCAGCTTTCGGCCGGCCAGATCGCGCTGAATCCCCATTTCAACTCGCCGGATCTGGTGGTGTTCTTTTTCGGGCTGCTGTTGACGGCGGCCCTTTTGGCCCGGCGCGTGCGAGGGGCGATTTTCTGGGGCATCCTGGCCGGCACGGCGGTAGCGGCCGCCTTGCAGTACGGGCTGCGGCATGGGCCGGCCGAACTGCAACAAACCCCGGCCGTGGCCCAATCGGCCTTGATGACCCGCTTCCAGTTGGCCGAGGCCGTCGTCTCGCACCCGCCGTCGATGCGGCCCACACTTTTGAAGATGGACCTCCTGCGCGCGGTCGCCCCGCCCATGATCCCCTTCGTGCTGATCTTCCTGTTCATGGTGGTTTTCGACACCCTAGGGACGCTGGTCGGCGTGGCCGAACGCGCTGGCCTGCTCCGCGGCGACGAGCTTCCCCGAGCCAATCAGGCCTTCCTCTCGGATGCGGCGGCGACGGTCCTTGGCGCGGCCTGCGGCACCAGCACCGTGACCAGTTTCATCGAGAGCGTGGCGGGGGTGGAACAAGGCGGGCGCACAGGCCTGACTGCCGTGGTCGTGGCCGTGCTGTTCCTGCTGGCTTTGTTTTTCAGCCCGGTGATCGCCATGGTGGGGAGCTATCCGCCGATCACAGCGCCGGCCTTGGTGGTGGTCGGGGCGCTGATGATGCACGGTATCACCCGCGTTGCCTGGGATGATTTCACGGAGGCGATCCCGGCCTTTCTCATCATCGCCGGCATTCCCCTGAGCTACTCCATTGCGGATGGGCTGGCTTTGGGGTTTATCAGCTACCCCATCCTCAAAATGTGTGCGGGCCGGCACCGCGACGTGAAGTGGCTCATGTACGTCATCGCCGCGGTGCTGGTGGCGTACTTCGTGGCGGTGCGCTCGCAGGTCGGCCCGTGAGAGGGCCAATGGCCAATGACGAATGTCGAATGTCGAAAGACAAATGTCGAATGGCCAATGACCAATGACCAAGTACCAATGACCAATCACCAGTAGTACCGACTGGCTTCGGTCCAACGGAATAGGCCCGGCAGCCCCCTGTTGGTCCTTGGTGCTTCCTTCGACATTTGGCTTTCGTCATTCATTGGTCATTGGTACTTGGTCATTGGTCAATTGTCTTTCGTCATTCGCCATAATGCGCCCCGCGTGCGTGCAAGCACGCACCCTCCTCCGGGGCCATGCGAGCTGCCGGTTGCTCTGGAAACCGCGCCGGTCCTTTGCTATCC
>JBBIQF010000251.1:0-1555 GCA_037442445.1 Planctomycetaceae bacterium | reverse complement strand
CGGGGCCATGCGAGCTGCCGGTTGCTCTGGAAACCGCGCCGGTCCTTTGCTATCCTCCGGCCCTTCTCCAAGAAGGGGGCGGTGCGCTGGACGCAGGAGTTCGAGCATGGTCACCCCCTATCTGGGCCAGCCGCGGATGTTGTTGGCATCATTGACTTGCTTGGTCGGCCTGTTGGTGCCGCCTGCGCAAGCGCAGATGTGGCAAGGCCCTATAACCGAAGGCCCGTCTTTCCAGGCCCCGGGGGCCGGGCCCTTCAATACACCGTCTGCTGGGGTGGGGCCGAACGCCTCCACCGAGCCAAACGGGGCCACAGCGGGCGGACAAGGCCCGTGGCAGCCCATGGCTTCGGCGGGGGCCGGTCTGGGCGACTCGCTTGGCTGGCCTCAGCCGCCAGCGGCCAATCCTGGATCTGCGTCGCCCCCAAGCGGTGCGGGAATCCCGGCCGGGGGTGTGCCGCAACTTCCTGCCGGGGTGTGGGAAAACCGCTACGTATCGCGCCGCGGCGACGGCACGTTCGCCCTATTGCCGGGCGACTCGGTCTTCAAGCTCGACTACCGCCTCCGCTGGCTGACCCATAGCCACACGTCCTACGAGTTCGGCACGCCGGAGCTGCCGCCCGACGGCTGGACCCCGCTGAGCCGCCTGGTGTTCTCGCTCGATTCGTTGTGGCACGGGGTAGGAGTGGGTTGGGAGCGGCCGGGGTGGAACCTCCGCTTCGAATGGCTTACCCCCATGCAGCGCCGCGTGCAGGGCGACCTGGAAGACTACGACTGGTATCCGCCCAACCCCGACGGCTCGTTTACCGACTTGGGCGTCATGCGCCAGCGATGGACCGACGCCCAGATGCTCGACCTGGCCGGCCAGTTCCGGCTGGTGCACCGGCCTTCGGGGCTGCCCCTGGAGGTCTGGCCCGGCGCAGGGTTCCGCTGGCAGCGGCTGGGGTTGATGGCCTCGGACCCCTTCCAACTGAAGGAGTTCAATGTATGGCAGGAAGAGCCCTGGTCGTATTACGGCGACGTGATCGCCTTCAAGCAGGAGTACTTCGTCGGATACGTAGGGGGCGAAATCCGTGCGACCATCGAGGGGTGGCGCCTGCCGCCGCTTCAGATCACCTTCCGCGGCGATTGGGGGTGGACCGATGGCTACAACATCGACCATCACCTCATTCGCGAGGGGGACCGCTACACCAAAGAAAGCACCCACGGCGATACCTGGCGCGTGGGGCTGGCCTTCGAGACCCTCGTGCGGCGATGCCTGAGCCTGGGTTTCGAGGTCGATTATCTGGAGTTCGCCACCAAGGGCCGCCATCATCTGATCAACATCCCCGAGGGACTGGACCTGACGTGGGACCACGGGGTGCGTGCGTGGTCGGACCAGACATGGCTGACCGCGTTCATACGCTTGCGAATCTGAGGATTTCGCGAGTCTGGGGATTACTGGGTTTCCGGCGGCGGCTGCGGTGGGCCTCGAAAGACCTCTTGCTACCCGGCCGCTTGCAGAGCAATGCCTCGGCCACGACAGAGCGTGGCCCTCCACCTTGGAGGGACGCGCTCC
>JBBIQF010000250.1:0-8932 GCA_037442445.1 Planctomycetaceae bacterium | reverse complement strand
TTTGTGCTATGGAATGTGGGGGGCGAGGGCCGAGTGGCCGCCGAACTCCACCTCGGCCGCCTGGCGGCCGAGCTGTTGGCCGTGCTTCGCGACGAGTTTGGCCGGGCAAGCCCTTCGCTTTGGAGCGTGGCGATCGAGGTGGAGCCTCCCGAGGTGTTCCCCCCCGAATGGTACGAACACCAGACCATGCGCGGCGATTTCCTGCGGGAGTTGCGGGCTTACCAGACCGATCCCTCACGCCCGTTGCCTTTGGACAACGCCGGGGCGGAAGGCGTCGCGGCCGGCCTGGACGTGGGAGGGCCTCTGCCGCCGGCCGTTCGCGAGTTGGTCCTGCGCCGCGCGGCCCAGTTGGGCGTGGACCTGTTGAGCGGAAAGGGCCAAGGACCGTGAGAATCACCGCGCTGGAGGTCGAGGGCTTCGGCATTTGGAGCGGGCTTCGGCTGGAAGGCCTGGCCGACGGACTGGGCGTCATTTTCGGCCCGAACGAGGCGGGCAAGACGACACTATTGGATTTTGTGCGCGGGGTGCTCTACGGGTTTTCGCCCCTGGGCGGGCGGTATTTTCCGCCGGTCCATGGGGGCCGGCCGGGCGGTCGATTGGAGCTGGCCACCGGCGAAGGACGCTTCGAGGTCCGCCGCTACCACGGCCCGCAGCCCGACGCCGAGGAACTCGTGATCCTCGGTCCCGATGGTGCGGTACAGCCGCCCCAGACGCTCCACCGCCTGGCGGGCGGGCTGGACGAAACGATCTTCCGCAACGTGTTCGCCATCGGGCTGGAAGAGGTCCAGTCGCTGGCCACCTTGAACGATACCCAGGCGGCCGCCCTGTTGTACGACCTCTCGGCAGGCGTGGACCGGGTATCGCTCATGGAGGTGCTCCGCGAACTGGGGGCCTCGCGGCAGCGGCTTTTGGACCCTGCGGGCGGCCCGTCGCAGATCGCGGAGCTGGTGGCCCAAAGGCAAAGACTGCGTGAAGAAATCGAGGGCCTGGCCGAACTCACCCGCCGCTACGTGGCATTGGCCGCCGAACGCGACCAATTGGACCGCGAGACGGCCCTGTTGGAAAGCGAGACGGCCCAGTTGGCCGACCAGTGCCGGCTGCTCGAGGCGGCGTTATCGGTCGAACAGCGGTGGCACGAGCGCCAGGCGCTCCAACAGCAGCTCGATGCCCTGGGGCCCGTGCCTTTGATGCCACCTGGCCTGGCCGAACGTGTCGAGGCGATCACGGCCCGGATGGCCCACCACACCCAGCGTTTGAAAGAGTTGCACGGGGCGAAGGCGGTCGCGGCCCAGGAACTCCGCGAACTGGGCAGCTCCCAAGCGCTTGCTCGCCTGGCACCCCGCATCGAGGCCCTGGCCGAGCAGGACACCTGGCTGGCCACGCTCCGCACCCGGCTGGCCGAACTGGAGGAAGAAATCCTCAAGGCGGAAGAAGCCTTGGCGGCCGAGCAGGATCAGCTTGCCATCCCCGGGGAGTTGCCCTCGGTATCGGCGGCATCGCTGGCGGCGTTGCGGCGGCCGGCCAAAGCCCTCCGGCAGGCCCGCCAGCGCTTGCAAGACGCCCGGCGCGAGGCGGCCAATTACCGCGAGACGGCCAGCAGCCTGGCCCAACAGGTCCAATCCTCGCTCCAGGCCCGCGGCGAGCACGACTTGCACGAGGCGGCCGATCGGCAGGCCCGGCTGGTTGGGCTCTTGCGGCGGCGCGTCCAGCTCGACGAGCGCCTGGAAGAACTCGCGCGCCACCGGGCCAACCTCGAACAGGAAAGCGAGGGGCTGGTCGAGCGCCAGGTCGTCTCCGGCGGCAAGCTGGCACTAGTCGGCGGCGGATTCGTCGCCGGCAGCGCCCTCTTGCTGTTTGGCGTGGTGGGGGCCGTCGTGGCCACGCCCCTCTTGCCCGCTTTGGGTTGGGGCGCAGGCGCCATGGGCCTGGCGCTATTGGGCGGGGCGGTAGCGGCCAAGCGGGGGCTGGAGCGTTCGGCCGTGCGCCGCGTCAAACGCTCGCAAGAGCAGTTGCGAATGCTCAAGCTCCAGATGCAGCAGGCCCGCCAAGAACGCGACAGCCTGGACCAGCAGCTTCCGCGGGGCAGCGGCCCTTTGGCCGAAAGGCTGGAAGCCGCCCAGCGCCAGCTTGCCGAACTGGAGGAACTGATCCCGCTGGATGCGCGGCGACAGGCGGCCAAGGAAGAGGCCGCCGGTGCCGGCACCCGGGCTGAGGAAGCCCAGCGCGAGCTGGCCGCCGCCGCCCGCCGCTGGCAGGAAGCGGTGCAGGCAGCGGGTCTGCCGGCCAGCCTGTCGCCCCGGCAAGTGGCCCGGCTCGTCCAAAGGGCCGAGCACATCCGAGCCCTTCGCGACCGGCTGGCCCGGCTGCGCGAAGAACACAGCCAGCGCTCGAAGGAACTCCAGGGGTTGGTAAGCCGCATCGCCCAGTTGGCCCGGCAGGCGGCGATTGAGAGGGCCGATCAACCGCCGGAGCAACAGTTGGAAGCCTTGCGGCAGCGCCTGGCCGAGGCGGAGTCCCGCGCCCAGCGCCGCCGCCAGATTCGGCAGCAATGGCGGGTGCTGGGCCGCCGGCTGGTGCGGCATCGCGCGGCATTGGTCCGCCTGCGGCAGGAGCGGCGGCGGTTGTTCGAGCAACTCGGCGTGGCCGACGAAGCGGCGTTCCGCCAGCGGGCCGAGCGCCAAGCCCTCTTCCAGGACCTCGCGGCGCGCCGCCAGGCCCTGTGCGACGAGATCGCCGCGGCGCTGGCCGGCCGAGGCTCCGAAAAACAGGTGGAAGAACTCCTGGCCGAGCCCCCTGCCGCCCGCCATCAGCGCCACCAGCAGCTTCAAGACCGGCTGCATGCCTGCCAGGCCCAACTGCGGCAGCGGTACGAAAAGCGGGGCCAGCTCCAGGAACAGCTCCGCCGCTTGGCCGAGGATCCCGCCCTGGCCGAAAAACACCTCGCCCTGGCCGCCGTCGAACACCGATTGGGAACGGCCGTGCGCCAGTGGCAGGTGTTGTCGGTCACCTATGGGGTGCTCCAGCAAGTCCGTAAACAGTACGAGGCGACCCGCCAGCCGGAGACCCTCCAAGAGGCGTCGCAATACCTGGCCGAGATGACCGAAGGCCGCTACCGCCGCGTGTGGACGCCACTGAGCGAGCCGGTGCTGCGTGTGGAGGATTCGGCCGGCACATCGCACCCGGTGGAGCACCTCTCCCGCGGGCTGCGCGAGCAATTGTTTTTGTGCTTGCGCCTGGCGCTGGCTGCCGGGTATGCCCGCCGGGAAATGCGATTGCCCATGCTATTGGACGACGTGCTGGTGAACTTCGATCGCCGCCGGGCCGAGGCCGCGGTGGGGGTGCTGGATGCCTTCGCCAAGACCGGCCACCAGGTCCTGGTGTTCACTTGCCACGATCACCTGGCCGATGTTTTTGCGGCACGGGGAGTGCCGGTCCGGCAGTTGCCAGCACGAGACGGCCTGCCTGGGCAGCAGGGTGCTACTTTGATCTCCGATCGGCCGGTGCAGCGCGCGAGGCCTCGGCGGCGGAAAAAACGGGGAGAATCGGCCCCATCGCCCGGCGCGATGCCTTTGGACGCCTCGCCCCGCCCCCCATCCCAGCCGGTGCCAGGCGAAGCGGCCCCTTCGGAACCTGCGCCGGCCGAGGATGCCGAGCCGTTTGCCCCCTGGCAGGAAGAAAGCGATCTGGACGACACGTGGGGAGCCGACGAGGAGGACCCGGCCGCAGGCGCCCACATGGGGGCCGAGGCGGCATGAGCCTCGGCCAGCACGCCGAGGTTGCGCACCGGCCGGGCGCGCCGCGTGTGCGGAGTGCTCCGCAGGGCATGTCCGATGCGAGCTAGGGCGGGGCGGGCCACGGCAGGCATCGGGCCAACGCCGGCTTGTCCCCCCGGGGCAGCTACCTTAGATTTAGGGCGCATGAATTGATTCTGGGTTGTACCCGGCGGCTGTAACATCACGGAGATTTGGCCATCGCCCGGCCCGACATCGCCTTTCAGAAGTGCATTGCCCCTGGCTGCGCCAGCACATTTTCGGTGGAGGAGGTTCACGTCGCCTGCCCCCGGTGCGGCAGTCTGCTGGACGTGGCGTACGCCTGGGACAAGGCCCGGCCGCCGCGGAGCCTGCGGGAGTTCGAGGCCAAGTGGGCCGATCGCGCAAGTCCGCTCTCGTTCAGCGGGGTATGGCGGTTCTACGAACTCCTACCTTTCGCCCCCCCCGAGTTATGCGTGACCGTTGGCGAAGGGCAAACCCTGCTCCATGCGTCCGAGGGGGTGGCCCGGTACGTGGGCGTTCGGCCCGGCCAGCTTTTCCTCCAGTACGAGGGGATGAATCCCTCGGGCAGTTTCAAAGATAACGGCATGTCGGCGGCCTTCACCCACGCCCGCATGACCGGTGCCACCCGCGCCGCCTGCGCCTCGACCGGCAACACCAGCGCGTCGCTGGCGCTGTATTGCTCGGCCACCCGGTTGATGCGGGCGGTGATCTTCGTGGGCTCGGGCAAGATCGCCTACGGCAAGCTGTCGCAGGCCCTGGACTTCGGGGCGCTGACCGTGCAAATCGCCGGCGACTTCGACGACGCCATGGCCCGCGTCCAGGAAGTCAGCCAGCGCCTAGGCATCTATCTGGTCAATAGCCTCAACCCCTTCCGTCTGGAGGGGCAAAAGACCATCATGTATCGCGTGCTCGAAGGCCTGCGCTGGGAAGTGCCGGACTGGATCGTCGTCCCCGGGGGCAACCTGGGCAACTCCAGCGCATTCGGCAAGGCGTTTATCGAGTTGCACGAACTGGGGCTCATACCGCGGATCCCCCGGCTGGCGGTGATCAATGCGGCGGGCGCCAATACGTTGTACCGGCTGGTGGAACACGAGGGCCTGCGCTGGAACGGCGGCGATTTCCGCCAAGACCTCGCCCGCAAGTTCTACGCCGAAATGGACGCCCAGCGCCGCCGGGCCCACACCATCGCCAGCGCCATCGAGATCAACCGCCCGGTGAATCTCCCCAAGTGCCTGCGGGCCTTGGAGGCCTGCCGCGGCGTGGTCCGCGAGGTTACCGATCAAGAAATCCTCGACGCCAAAGCCCAGGTGGGCGCCGGGGGCCTAGGCTGCGAGCCCGCCAGCGCTGCCAGCGTGGCCGGCACCAAATTGCTGGTCTCCGAAGGGGTCATCGGGCCGGACGAACGCGTGGTGTGCGTGCTGACCGGCCATCAGCTCAAAGACCCGGACGCAACCGTGGCGTACCACACCACCGACCAGGAGCTGTTCAACAAGGTGCTGGGCAGCCGCGGGGTGCGGCGCGCGGCCTTCGCCAACCGGGCCGTCGCGGTGGCCAACGACCTGGACGAAATCATCAAGGCCATCCAACTGTACAGCTAGCCCGCAGCGGGCCGCCCGGGGCGGAACCATTGGCTGCGGCTGCCTGTCGGCGGTTGCCGCCGGCGCCGTGGCGACCTTGCCCGGCGGGGGTACTGCAAGAAGCCTCTGGGCCCCCTCGGGCTAGATTTCCCACCCCGGCCGATACGCCCGCCGGAGGAACGCGTCGGCCTCGGGGCAGCCGACCGCCTTCATCGCCTGGGCGTCCCAGCGGAGTTTGCGCCCCACCCGGAAGGCCACGGTCCCCAGCAGGTTGTGCTCGATGAGCGTCCCCGAGTAATCGAAGTTGCACAGCGTGGGCGTGCCTTGCTTGCACCCCTGGAGCCACTCGGCGTAATGCCCCGGCGAGGGAGGAATGGATTGGGGCGGCCGGCGATAGTTCTTGAACTTCTCTTCCGGGATGAGGTGCAGCCGGCCGTAGTCGGCCAAGAGCTGGCCCTCGTCGCCGCAAAACAAGACGCCGATGCCCCACTTTTTGAGGTCGTGCCCCGGGGGCGAAGGGGGTTTCTTGCCGCCGTCGTACCACGTGAGTTTCACCGCAGGCCGCTCGGCGGTGGCCGGGTGCTCCCAGCGCGCGATCAGCCACTGCGGATAGGACTCGTCGCTGCGGTGGGAGCCTTCGGCCTCGACCGTCAGCGGCTGGCGGAGCTTCAGCGCCCAGAAGGGCAGGTCGATCAGGTGGCTACCCATATCGCCCAGGCAGCCGTTGCCGAAGTCCCACCACTGCTCCCACACCGTGCACCCGCCGAGATAACTGGGGTGATAGGGGCGGTACGGCGCCGGGCCGATCCACAGGTCCCAGTCCAGATGTTCGGGCACGGGCGGTGTGTCGGCGGGCCGCGTCCTCCCCGGCGGAAAGCCCACCCGATCGCACCACACATGGACCTCGCGGACCGGCCCGATGGCCCCGGCCTGGATGAGTTCCACCACCCGGCGGTAGTTCTCGCCGGCGTGGATTTGCGTGCCCATCTGCGTGGCCACTTTGGTTTGGTTATAGGTTTCGCGCACGCGGCGGGCTTCGTACACCGAATGGGCCAGGGGTTTCTCGCAATAGACGTGCTTGCCCCGTTTCATGGCGGCCACGGCGGCCGGCGCATGATGGTGGTCGGGCGTGCTGATGACCACCGCATCGAGGTCCTTTTCCTCGTCCAGAAGCACGCGCCAGTCGCGGTAGCGGCGGGCCTGGGGGAACTTTTCCGCCGCCCGGGCCAGATGCTGGGCGTTCACATCGCACAGGGCCACGATGTTCTCGCTGGCCACCCCGCTGGTATTGGCCGCACCCCTGCCGCCGGCCCCGATGATGCCGATATTGAGCTTCTCGTTGGGCGATCGGCTCGCCCCGGCGCCCAGCACCAGAATGCCCATCCCCGCCAGGGCATGATTCCGCAAGAACTCGCGGCGACAAACGCGCTTCATGGCCTTTCTCCTTCACGCAAGCAATCCAGCCGGCACACCATCGAGGTCGCAACCGCCGGCCAGCATTCTCACGAGCCGCACCCCAGGCCGTCAAGGGCCCGGGGCGGTCTCCGGCCGATAGCAGGCCGGGGTTTGTCCCCCTGCGGGCCGTGCCAGCCAGCGCCGCCTACCCCAGAAACACGCCGGACACGACGGAGCGCGGCGGACGCGACGGAGCGCGTCCCTCCACGGACGACCGCCGGACGTGGCGCACGGACCAAAAAACTCGCGGATTTTGCGCGTGGCTGGGGGAATGCCAACTCGACCAAAGGCGGATCTTTTTGCCGGTCAACGGCCTCCTCACAACGCAACCGGCTCCAGCCAGGCCCTTGTCCCGGTGCGGGGGAGCGAATATCTTTGTTTCCGGCCGTGTCGGCCAATCGCGGGCCGGCCGTGGCCCCCGCCTTTGGAGATTCCCCTGTCATGCATCGTACGTTGCACGCCGCCGCGCTTGTGGGAATGGTCTTCGTCCTGGGCTGTGCGCACCAGGCACTTGGGGCCGGGCCGGCCAAAGGCGGCCCCCGGCCGGGCAACCGCCTGGCGTATCTCGACAGCCCTTGCGATCCCTACTACGTGGGCCTGGAAACGGCCCGGTTTGTCACGCCCCAGTGGGTCGGCCAGCCGGGCGTCGAGGCCGCCGTGGTGCTTTCGATCGACGATCTGCGCGACCCGGCCGTGTTCGAGAAGTACTTGCGCCCCATTTTCCAGCGGCTCAAAGAACTCACCGGGCGCACACCGGTCAGCATGATGGCCAACACGGTCAACCCCAATGACCCGCGCCTGCCGGCGTGGTTCCGCCAGGGCGTGAACCTGGGCGCCCATACCAAGACGCACCCCTGCCCCTGCCTCCAGGGCAACGCCTTCGACAAGGCCAAGGCCAGCTTCGATGCCTGCATCGACGAGCTCTACACCTGGCTGCCCGAAGGCAACCCCGTGGCCTTCCGGCTGCCGTGCTGCGATTCGATGAACTCGGCCAGCCCCCGCTTCTTTGCCGAGATTTTCAATAAGACCACCCCCCGAGGGCATTTCCTTCAGTTGGATTCCTCGGTGTTCGTGCTGCTCACGGCCGATGACCCGGCCTTGCCGAGGGAGTTGGTGCTGGATGCCGACGGCCGGCCCCGGCTGGGCAAGTACTGCCCGGCCAACCGGAAGTGGATCAACTACGTCGAGAATTATCCGTACCCGTATGTCATCGACCGGCTTTGCTGGGAACTGCCGGTGGCCGTCCCCGGCGACTGGCAGGGAATCAACCTGCACAAGCCCTGCAACCCCCAGACGGTTCGCGACATGCAGGCGGCCATCGACGCCGTGGTGATCAAACAGGGCGTGTACACGTTGTGTTTTCACCCTTACGACTGGCTGAAGGCCGAGCAAGTGGTCGAGGTCGTGGACCACGCGGCCGCCCGGCATGGCAGCAAAGTGGCGTTTCTCCAGTTCCATGACGTGCTGGAGCGTATCACCCGCAACGCGCTGGGCGGCCAGGCGCTGCGGGCGCCGGACGGGCAGGACAACGGCGTGCGGGTGCTGGACCTCGATGCCGACGGGTTCATGGACGTCGTGATTGGCAACGGGCAACTCCGCCAGACGCGGCGGTGGGTGCCGGCCAAGGGCCAGTGGGTCTGCAGCGACTTCCCCGTCGAACTTGTGCACCGCGACGCATCAGGCCAGGCGCACGAGGCGGGGGTGCGGTTCGGCATCCTCCGGCCCGGCGGTATGGCGAGCCTGTTGGTCCGCAATGCGCGTGTGGCGGGGGTGTGGCATTTCGATGGTAACGGATGGGTGGCCGATCCCCAGGGGCTGGCCGGCCTCGAACTCGGCGGGCCGGTCTGGACCCGCCGCGACGGGCGCGACCAGGGCGTGCGCCTGGCCGACCTCGATGGCGATGGCATCTGCGAACTGCTGGTCGGTAACCCCCGGCAACAGGCTGTCTTCCGGTGGTCGGAGAGCCAGCACGCCTGGAGCCGCCTTCCCTGGGGCCTTCCGCTGGGCACGAGCATCGTCGATGACCAGGGCCGCGATGCCGGCGCCCGGCTGGTCGATCTCGACGGCGACGGCCAGTTGGACTTCGTATTCTCGGATTCCAGGCATTGTTCGGTCCATCGGTTCGTG
>JBBIQF010000249.1:0-8949 GCA_037442445.1 Planctomycetaceae bacterium | reverse complement strand
GGCCAGGCCCGCGGCGCGTACTTCGACGTGCAGGACCGTTCCACGCTGCTGGCCCACCTGGAGGAGATGCTCCGCCCGCGGCAATACGAGATTCTAGCTGCCCGGACGCAGGAGCGGGCCGGGATCTTCGAGCTGAAAGGGGGCCGGAACATCAACCAGCCCATCGACCTCAATATGCCCGTGGGGGTGCGGCATCCCACCGCGGCAGCCGCTTCCTACGTGATCCGCCTGGTCCAGGATGCCAAGGTGCAGGCCACTGTGGAGTTGGAAGGGGGAGAAGGGCTGGAGCTGCGTTTGACGGACGACGGCCGGCGATTGGAGCACGTCCCCTTCCAGGGCGAAGAGCGTGCCCGGGCCGAAGTGGTCGATCCGGCCGGCCCCAACCGCCGCGTCCTGCTTCGGGCCCATTTGCCGGTCCGCACGGTCCGCCAGATGCCGGGGCCGGGCGAAAAGCCGCAAACCGTCCCCGCCGTCCGGTTCTTCCTCTCCGTCGAGAATGCGGAGCCGACACGGTTCAGCCCCCGGCCGGCCGAGGCCTGGGTGCAAATCCAACCCCTCCGGCGCGATGCCGGGGCGGAAAAAGGGGTACCGGCGGGCGAGCCGTATGTGTTCTACGATCTCCGGTTCCGGGCAGGGGACCCCGTGCCGGTGTTGGTGTGCGAGGCCCTGGGCTGGCCCGACACGGCCAACCAGGCCGAGATCAAGCTATGGTGCAAGTTCCACCGCACGGCAAGCGACCCGCGGGGGGAACTCACCGTCGAGCGGTTCTTGCGCGAGGGGAGCCTCCAGTTGGCCTCGCTGCCGGAGATGACGTTCCGCATCAAAGAAGAGGCGGACGCCAAGCGGCAGTTCCACGTCGTGAAGATTCTGGTAGAAGACGGCCGGCGCGGCCCGCCGCGGGCGAAAATCGAAATCGTACCGCCCCCCCGGCGCGTGGCGCACCAGTATTTCGGAACCACCGGCCGGGCCGACCACAGCCTCTTCTACCCCATCGAAGACGCAGGCCGCGTGGGGGCCTACACGGTCCGCATCACCCCCTTGGAGCGCCTGGCCGACCAGGCAATCACCCTGGATAAACCCTTTGTTATCCAGGTGCCGGAAAAGGAGGTAGCCGCGGCGCCGTAGCCCTGTGCGGCGTGGCAGAGGCACGCGCCCTACGGCGTTAAGGGCCGGGAGGTGCTTCGACGGCCAAGCCGCCCGCCTCGAGCCCCGGCGGCAGCAGAAAGCCTTGGGCGATCAGGCGGCGGACGATGCCCAAACACGCCGGCGCCAAAGTGGCGAGGTCCTCGCCGGTGGCCTGGGCCAGTTCGGCCAGCAACTCGTCTATAGTCCGTTTGCCATCGCAGCGTGCGGCCAGATGGGCCAGGTAGGGATCCACAGCCCCGGAGTACGCCAGGCCGCGCTGGAGCGACAGCTCCATCTGTTCCACACGCCAGCCCTCGTCGCAGGGGGCCAGCACTTGGGTCAAGCGGCAATCGGGCGAGCGCCGCAGGGCCACGTGCCGCAGGGCATCGTCGTCCGGATGCCGTTGGAGGAAATCCCACAGGGCGAAGCCGGCCGCCACGGACGGGCCCGCTGGCCCGAGCATTCTGGGCGGCGCGTCGTCGGCCCGGAACCAGTTGCGACCCTGCCGGCGGCGCAGGGTAATCAATCCCCCGCTTATGGCCTCGATGCCGGTCCGGGCATAATACTCGGTCCACTGGCGAAAACGGTCGGCAAACCGCTCCGGGGCGTCGCGTTCGGTATGGCGGATCCATTTGGCCGCATACGCCCCGGCCTCCAGCGTATCGGAGCGCAGCACCCAGGCATCGCACCCCGTGCCTTCCACCCAGCGGGCCAGGCGCTGGCGCCAATCCTCCCCGCGGAAATGGGCCCAGTTGCACAAGATCTGGCAGAAGCCCCCTTCGGCCAGCAGCGGGCCCACGTGGCGCACGATGGTCTCGGTAATGGCGTCGCCGCCCAGGCCGCTGTCGCGGTAGATGTATCGGCTTTCGGGCGAAATGACGAACGGCGGGTTGGTCACCACCAGGTCGAACTTCCGCCCCCGGACCGGGTCGAACAGGTCGCCCTCCAAACACTCGACGTTGCCGCAGCCGCTCAGCCGGGCGTTGCACGCCGCCAGCCGGACCGCCCGCGGATTGCGATCCGTGGCCACCACGTGCTGGCTGTGCCGCGTGGCCAGCAGGGCCTGGAACCCGCAGCCCGTGCCTAAGTCCAACGTCTGGCCCACCGGGCGGCGAATCGTGAAGTTGGCCAGCGTCAGCGAACTGCTGCCGATGCCCATGACGAAATCGGCCGGCAGCCCCGCCTCGACCCGCCGCGGCACGTCCGAGGCCAAATAGAACCCCTCGAAAGGCAGCAATTGCACGGTGCCGGCGATCTCATCGCCCTGCTCGGCAACCAGGCCGGCCCAGCGCAACTCGTCCACCCAGTCCGCCCCCAAGGTGCGGCGGCACACCTCCGCCGGCACCGGCACGCCGATCAAGAACAACCGCACCAGCACGTCGCGGGGCGTGCCGCCTGCCGTCCGCTCCAGCAGGAGCGGCACGTCCTGCCCGGAAACCGCCCGGACTTTTTCGATTCCCAGGGTCTCGGCCACCCCTTGCTCGGTAAACCCCTCGCGCTGGAGCACCTCGCGAAACCGGTCATAAAGCTCGGGGTCGCGAAATGCAAATCGCGGCTCGCCTGGCGTGTCCTGCGGCACCGATGCGCTCCGGGTGGCTGCGGCGTCAAGACCGTGCGGCACGAGGATGGGCGACCCAGGGAAAACCCCGGGCCCTGCGTGACCCCAAAAACGGGTTCGTCCCCGGCCACACCACCGGCGGCAATCACCGATGGTCCGGCCGCGGGACGAACCGC
The DNA here is from genome assembly GCA_037442445.1 of Planctomycetaceae bacterium. Lineage (GTDB taxonomy): Bacteria > Planctomycetota > Planctomycetia > Pirellulales > Thermoguttaceae > JANLFZ01. The sequence continues at coordinate 6,090 of JBBIQF010000249.1, read as the reverse complement.
CTCGCCTATTTCGATTGTATGGCCCGCGCGAGAAAAAGAACAGATGGCTACGGGGCGCCGGCCGGCGGGGCCACCGCCATGATCGAGCCCTGCCACCGCTGGTCCAATAGGGTGGCTGCCCGCGGCCATTGCGTGCCGGATGTGTTGCTGCGGGTGGCGCTATCCAACAGCAGGATGTAGCTGGCCGAGTGCACCTTCGACCCGATATCGTCGTCCTGCGTGGTCTTGGGCGGAACGGGCGCCGGCGTGGGCTGCTCCTTGCCCGGCAACGGGCGCTCCTTGGGCACTTCGGGCGCCTCGGGCACCGGGGTGGTGGGGGCGTGCGCGGCCCGGCAGGCATTCAGGGCATTCAGGGCCGCCGCCCGCACCCGCGCCGAAGGCTCCACAAAGCACCCGTTCTCGTCGCGCTTGGTGGCCAGCTCGTTCAGCTTGTTCATCACCTCGGCGCTGCAACAACTGGGCGAGTTGCACGTCTGGCAGATGTTTCCGGTGCACTGGCAGATGGCCAGGGCGGCCGCATAGCGGACCTCCTCCGTGCAGTCGTCCAGCGAGGCCAAAAGCGCCTCCTGGACCTCTTTCTTATAGCCCTTGCACGCGCAGCACACGGTGGCCAGGTACTTGATGGCCTTGATCTTCTGCGGCGCCAGGTCCTGATCGATCTTGATCTTGGCCGCCGTGGCGATGGCCTGGTTGCTGGAGAGCATGTTGGCCGGGTCGCCGATCCGCTTGAGCGGCATCTTCCATTCCCATTGGGGCCGGTTGCCGCGGGCATTGACCACTGCATCGCGGACCCGGCCAAAGCCCAGCTTTTCCCAGAATGTGACCGGCGTCTCGCGGGGCGGGATAGGTGGGGCCAGCCCGCCAGCCGCCTCTGCACCCAGGCTGGCGGCAGCCGTTACCGCCACAAGCACTACGGCGGCGCCCAGCGTGGCCGCGCCTCGAATCGTCCGTGTGGTCATGATTCTGCTCTCCTTGCTTCGGATGCCGGAAACGTCATGCCGGCCATGATTGCGTGCGACGGGTGGCGTCTGCGGACCCTGGCCGAGGGTTGCCGCTGCCGCGCCGGCCTCGAATAACGCCGCCACCGCGGCCCGCTCGCCGAAAACCGCCAACGGATAGCCCAGCGGGGCAGGGCCCTAGCGGGCCTGTGGCAACGGTTCTGGGGGACCGCACGCCAGCGGTTTGCCATCGGCTTGATCGGAGTTCCGTTTGTGCGGGCTTTAGGACCATTGCGGGCCGGGATAGCGCTTGCGCAGATTGCCCAGCCTTTCGCCGGTTCAACGAGCCGGCTCAGTGAGCGCGGCGGACGCGACGGAACGCGTCCCTCCAAGGTGGAGGGCCACGCTCTGTCGTGGCCGAGGCATTGCCTGTTGCCCGCGAACGCCCCGGGTCGTGAACGCTTGCCTGCAAGGCCGCAGAATTCACCGGGCCCTTACGGGCCCGGCTCATGGGCCCGGCTCATGGGCCCGGCTCATGGAATCGGCTCTTGGAGCCCGCTCGTGGCGTTGGTCCGGCGGTAGGCTCTTATCGGACCCGGCAGCGGAACCGCACCACGCCCCCTTCGCCGGGGCGGAGCGGCTCGTCGAAGTCCCACCGCAGAACCAGCGACCCGACCTGGTTGGCCTCGGTCGAGAAGTGGGCTTTCCGGCTGGATTGCGCCGAGTTGGCCACGTACTCCAGCCGCGGCCCAAGGTTGTCCAACAGCGCGACGTTGCCGATCGGCTGGTTGCCCACGTTGTCGAAGCGGATGGTGAAGTCCACGGTCTCGCCCGGCCGGGCCGCCGCCGTCGAGGCCAGCTTGATGACCCGCAACCGGGGCTTGGCCGGCGGTTCCTCCACCGTGTAGATGACTTCCACCTGCTCGTTCTGCACCAGCGCCACGGCGGTCTTGCCGTCCAGAATGACGCGCACGGCCTGGCGATGGGTCCAGGTCAGAGCCGCGCGGGCACTGCGGGCCAAGAATGGCATCTCGGCCTCGTCATACTGCCCCAGCCGAATGACACGGAAGTTCTCGAAAGGCAGGAAGGCGTCTTGGAAGCCCTTGGGCCCCAGGGCCAAGGAGACCTCGGTCTGCCCCTCGCGGGCCCGGAAGATGGTAACCGACTTCTCGCCCACCTGGCCGGTCGGCTGATAGTGTTGCTTGCGGGTTTCGGGGCGGAGGACCTCGGCCCCTTCGGCGAGTTTTTCGGGTTGGTACACTCCGGAGGTGCGGTCGAGCTGGGCGTTCTCGCGCAGGCTGACGACTTGGCGGACCGCAAGGAACCGGGGGCTATAGATGTGCACCCGGTTGCTGGGCGCGACCAGCGTCCGGCCTTCGAGCGTGTCGAACTGGGCCACCGTGTCTTCGGGATCCAGACCCAGCACCCGTCCTTCACGGTTGGCACCGGCCGGCTGCTGGCCATCGCCCCCGTCGGCCAGATATTCTTCGGGTGGCCAGGGGGTGGCCAGTCCGGGCGGACTCCAGGGGGCCAGTGGAGCGGAGGCCAAATCGGCAACCTGCGCCTGCCCTTCAGCAGGGCCTGCGTCCATCGCCATCGCCTGGGGCAGGGCAGGCATGGCCTGGGGCAGGGCAGGGGGGGGCATCATGGCGCTTGCCTCGAACGCCTGGGGCAGGGCAGGGGCGGGAGGGCCGGAATCCCAGGGGCTGGCGTTCCACCGTGCCGGACGGCAGCCCGAGAGGATCAGCGTGGCCAAGCCAATGACCGCAATCCGCCACCACCGAGGCCAAACGGGCGCAGAGACCTGCCGGGTCCGCGGGATCATCGGGACGAGACCTCCATGGCAACGGGCGTGGCCCGGCCGGGGCGTGGCGGCCGGGGAAGTACCGTGACCCGCGGCGGCTGTGGTTCGGCCGGCTGCGGCGGCTCGTACCGCCACAGGGGCGGGCAGCCGAACAGGAATTGCGGATCGAGCATGTCGGCCTGCTGGGGCACCCGCCCTCCCAGCCGGAGGATGGCCACGGGCCGGCCCAACGCATCGGCGACCACCAAGGGATCTCGCCCCGGTGGCACCTCGAACCACGATTGCCCCGCCGCTTGGACAGGCGCCGGCAAGGCCCGCTCCGGATCTTCCAAATAGATCACACGCGTCACGTATTTGCCTTCCAACGCCAGCCGCAGGTCCTCGGCCGTCAGCTCGATGGGGATGGGGAACCGCGTCTCTTGTCCGGCCGGGGCATACAAGCGGTCGATGATCTCGATGGTCGGAAACACCTCCTGGCCGATCTGCCCGGGGATATTCAGCACGCAGATGCGGTACACGTGCCCCACCAACAGTCCCACGTGGACCGGGGCTTTTTGAGGCGGGGTCCAGGTGCCGGCTTCAGCCAGGGCGATCCACGCGCCTTCAGGGGCAGTGATTTCCACGGGCTGGAATACGCCGGCCACGGGGCCTCCGCGGCCAAGACGCTGGGCACCGACGACGCCGGGCGGTATGCCGACGGGGTGGGGGAAATGCAGCGGAGGCGGCTGCGCAGCGCACCGCCCCGCCACCGCCCCACAAGCCGCAAACAGCACCGGTACCAGGAGGCGGAGGAGGGCGGTTCGCTTTCCAGGGGCCATGTTCATTCGACCACGTTCGCTACGCATACACCGGCCCGTGCCGAACCTGAAAGAAAAGGTCGCTTGTGAGCCCCACCCACCCCCGGCGGCTTGTGCCCGATTCCACCTCGCCCGACAGGTCGTTCGGCCGCGTGGCCGGCGGTGCACCCGCCCCGAGCCCCTTGCGCCCATCCGGGCCTGCCGCGAGGGGCACCGTTTTGTGCGGCCGTTTGCACCGTTGTTGGGCCGCTTGCACCGCCGGAGTGGGCTTGGGCCGGAGGCGGCGTTTACTGTTCGGCCGCGCCCTCCGTGGGGCAATCGGGGCAAGGCTCGCTGGTCCGCTGATGGCGGTCATCCCAGCCTTGCCGATACAAGAGCCCGCCTTGGGTGGCCCGCTCGGTGATCCGCACGTGGTTGGGCGGAGCGGGATAGCTGATGCCCGGCCGCTGTTTCACATCCACACGCACGTGATTGGTGGGCGGCGGCAGGTGGGTCCACGTGTGGTTGACCATGGTGTGGCGCTGGAGGCCGGCGGGGCTTCCCAGCGGAACATGGGGCGGACCCGGCAGGCCGATGGGCGTCCCGGAGATGGGCATTCCCCACTCCGGCCCGTTCACCCCGGCGATGTAGGGGCCGGGCAGGCTGGCCGCACCCATCGCACCGGCAGGCGGGGCAGGGTAGTGGGCCCCGTTGGGGCCGAGAACCGCGCCGGCCGGCACCACGCCGCTGGCCTGACCCATCACCGCCGCGGGTGCCGTCGGAAGCTGCATGTCTTTGTTGCCCATCCGCACGATGGCCAGGATGGCTCCGCGCCGATCCGCCTCGACAATCGGGTCCACCCCGGGGTCCAGCCGCGTGCTGACCAGCGTCTCCACGCCCGCCAGAGCCAGTTCCTGGAACTCGGGGTCGGGCAGGTAGATCACCTTGGTCACAAAGTTGCCGCTGAGCACCTGGTCGAAGTCTTCCTGGGTGAACTGCACGGGAATGGCATTATGCGCCAGGAAGGCCTGCGTGCGCGGCACGGTGGGCCCGATCTCCAAGGTCGGATACAGCTCCACACCCTCCCGGCCCGCAAAGGGGATATTCGTGAGCTTCAGGCGGTAGATGTGGCCCTCGGGAAAGTTGTACCGGCCGGGGACGATCAGCGGCTCGGAGTCAAACGCCCCGGGCGCACTGACATCCCAGCTTATGAGCATTCCCTGCGGCCCGACAAACTGGACCTGAACCGACTGGGCGGGCATGGTCACGGTGGGCTGCCACATCATGACGCCGGGGCCCGGGCCATCCACACCCGGACCAGGGTGCATCAACCGCTCGGCCGGCGGCAGGTTCTGCCGCAAGGGCCCATGACACCCCGCGGCCACCACCGCAAGCACCAAAGTCCAAATGCCGTATCTCATTAGGTGTCCCCCCTAAAGGCAGACCGAAATCGAGGTGGCGATCCTCCGCCAACCCGGATACCATGAAGCCGCTGCCGCAGCAAACAGCTTCCACTCGGCACATTGAACACGCCCAGGCCGGTTGTGCCCCAGGCGCACAAGTCCGTTCTAAGGTCTTTTGGTCGGCCGGGTACAACACGTTTCTTTGGCAAATCCCGCAGAACCGGCGTAATGGAATCGAAGCTCAAGACCCTTGCCTTGCTCGCCGTCGCGACTCTCGGAGCACAGGCACCACAGCAGGTTGCCGCCCAGACGGCCTCGCCCGCATCCTTAGGCCAAATTCCCCAAACCACCCCTTCCTCCGACCCCGCCCAAACGCTGCTTGTACAGGCCATTCGGTTGGCCGAGACCCACCGCTCGATTTCCGCCCGAGTCTGGCAACGCGTCGAACTGTTCGGCAAACAACTCGAAGGCAGCGGCACCTACCTGGAACAGCGGTCCGAAGAGGGGCTCCAACTCCGCCTGGAACTCAAGTTCCCCCTCGATGGGGAGCCGTGCATGCTGTTGCAGGTCTGCAACGGGCGGTACTTGTGGAAATACGAGAAGTTCGGCACTACAGCGAAGCTGGGAAGAATCGACACGTGGCGCGTGGTGCAAGCTTTGGAAGAACGGGGCGGCGGAGCGGGTTGGGCCAACCTTCGGCCATGGCCCGGTTGGGGGGGAATCCCCAGGCTCCTTCGTTCCCTGGACCGCGATTTCGATTTCTCCGCTCCGCAGGCGGCCGAACTGCCCGGCGGCTTTCCCACCCTTCGGGTCGAGGGCCGCTGGAAGCCCGATCGGCTTGCGGCGCTGGTGCCCGAATCCAAAGCCGCAGGGCAGGGCAGGGCAGGGGACCCCAGCCCCCTGCCCCCCCAGGTGCCGCACCGCGTGGTGCTGCACCTGGGCCGGGACGACCTGTTCCCCTACCGCATCGAATTCCGCCGCCAAAAACCCGGCAGCGGCGACGGCAGCCCCAGCGATGCCGACCATCCCGTGGCCGTCATGGAACTCCGCGAGGTGGTCTTCAATGTGCCCATCGGCCGCGAACAGTTCCATTACGATCCCGGCACCTTGGAGTACACCGAACAGACCGATCGCTTTCTGGATTCGCTGGGCTTGTCCCGCTGAGTCAC
>JBBIQF010000248.1:0-8962 GCA_037442445.1 Planctomycetaceae bacterium | reverse complement strand
AGATTTGGGATTTGGTGCTTCCTTCGACATTCGTCATTTGGCTTTCGACATTCGTCCTTCCCCCCTCCCCCCGCGCCCCTGCTTGCATTGCCCCAGCCGGGCGGCTATGTTCGGCCGGGGTTAAACGGGGGGACACGGTGTTTGAGGGATTCGGCTCCGAGGAGGTGCATCATGGTGTGCAGGGCAGCATGGGTGGTGGTGCTTGCCGCTTCGACTGCTTGGGCGGCGGAGCGGCCGGTGTTTCAAATCGGCCAGGCCGACAGCGATTATCGTGAGCTGGCCATTGCCGGCCAGTACGCCGCGTTCGGCCGGCAGTTCGCCAAGCCGGTGGTGTTCGAGGCGGGCAAGAGCCAGGCTGCCAGAGACTGGCCGTACATCCATCCCGGGCCGGCCGATGCCTGGGCAGGGGGCCGGGTACACTGGTATGCGATCCGGTTTGTGCTTGCGGATCGGCCGCAGGGGGTATTTCGGCTGCGGATCGATCTGGTGAACACGCACTATGGGGTGCCGCCCACATTCGCGGTGCGTGTCGGGGGTCGCGAGGGGCGGTTCCGGATGCCGGCCGGCGCTTCGGACGCGGCATTGACCGATCCCAAAGCTGGCAAGCCGTACCACATCGAACTGCTGCTGCCGCCCGACATGTTCCAGGCGGGCGCCAACGAGATCCGCCTGGCGTGCCTGGAAGGTTCCTGGGTGCTGTACGATGCGGTGGGGCTGTGGAACGATCCCGAGCGGGCCATGCCCGAGCCGCAAATCCGCCAACTGAGCGTGGAGCCTACACCGTTCTATCTGCGGGATGGCCAGGAGGTGCGGCGGGCGGTCGAGGTTGCGCTTGCCACCACGGCACCGGTGGGCGATGCCACCGTGGTGGTCGAGGCCGCCGGCCAGCGGAGCCAGACCACCGTGCACCAACTCCCCCAACTGGGCACGCTGGTCCAGGAACTGGCGGTGCCCGATGTTCCCGGGCCGCTGGAGGTGAAAGTCACGGCCACGGTGGGGCGGCACAGCCGTGTGGCCACGGCCCGCATCCAACCCCAGCGCAAATGGCGGATATTCGTCGCCCCCAGCGCGCATACGGACATCGGCTACACCGATATCCAGCCCAAGTGCGCCGAGCGCCATAACGAGAACCTCGACCTGGCCCTGGACCTTTGCCGCAAGTTCCCCCAGTTTGCCTGGAACCTCGAGGTGGCGTGGCAGGCCGAGAACTATCTCCAATCCCGCAGCCCCGCGCGGATCGAAGAGTTCATCGCCCGCGCCAAGGAAGGCCGCATCGGCGTGCAAGCGCTCTACTGCAACATCCTTACCGGGCTCTGTTCGCATGAGGAGGCCTGCCGGTTGCTGGCGTTTGCCCATCGGCTGAGCGCCACCCGCGGCATCCCCTACCAGAGCGCGATGATCAGCGATGTGCCCACCCAGGAGGCTTCGCTGCCGATGCTCTTGGCCGGCTCAGGGATCCGGTATTTCTCCAGCGGCATCAACAACACCCGGGCACCGACGTTCACGCAGCTTTACGGCAAGTGCCCGGCGTGGTGGGAAGGGCCTGACGGCAGCCGGGTGCTGATGATGTGGGTGCCCGGCTATGCGCACGCGGCGGGCTGGGGGCTGGACCAGAGCGTCGAGCGGGCACGGGCTTCGGTGCTCCATGCGCTGCGAAACTACGAAGCCCGCAAGGACTATCCCTTCGATGCGATTTTTCTGCACGGCGCGGTAAGCGACAACTGCCCACTGAATCCCAAGCTGGCCGAGGTCGTGCAGGCCTGGAACCAGCGCTACGCCTTTCCGCAGATCATCCTCTGCCGCAATGCCGAGTTCTTCGAGCACATCGAGAAGCATTTCGGCGACAAGCTGCCGGTCATCCGGGGCAGCGGGGGGACGTACTGGGAGGACGGTGCGGGCTCGTCCGCCCGGGAAACCGCCTTGTGCCGGCGTGCCCACGAGATGCTGGCAGCCGCCGATCTTCTGCTGGCCCTCATTGGCCGCCTGGCACCCGAGGTGGAGTATCCCCGGGCCGAGATCGAGGCTGCCTGGCGCAACTGCATGCTGTACGACGAGCATACCTGGGGGGCCCACTGTTCGGTCACCCAGCCGGAAAGCGAGTTCACGCGGGCCCAGTGGAAGATCAAAGCGCAATTCGCGGTGGATGCGGAGCGCCAGGCGCGGGCGCTGTTGCAGCGGGCCGTGGGTGCGCTGGCTGCCCGCGTCCGCACCGAAGGACCCGCTTTGGTGGTGGTCAATCCGTCGAGTTGGGCGCGGACGGATATCGTGGCGTGCGAGTTGCCGGCCGGCACCGTGATCGACGAGCCCGATTGCCCGGTGATCGAGACGCTGGAAGGCGGCAAGCCAGCCGTGCGCCTGTTGGTGCGCGATGTGCCTGCGTGGGGGTACCGGGTGCTGAAGCTCCGCACCGGGGCCAGCCGGCCCCGGGCCACCAGCCAGCCAGCCGGCACCCCCCCGGTGGTCGAAAGCCGCTACTACCGGGCCACGTTCGACCCGGCCAGCGGCGCTATCGCTTCGCTGGTCGATAAGGAGACGGGGCGCGAATGGGTCGATGCCCACGCCCCCTACCGGCTGAACCAATACCTGTACGTGGCCGGCGGCAGGGGACCGCAGAACTTCGAGTCCATGCCCGATGCCAAACTGCTCCAGATCAGCACGGTCGGGCGGGCGGCACTGCACAAGACCGACTTGGGGCCGCTGGGGCAGATGATGGCCATCGAGGCTTCGGCCCCGATGACGCCGCGGCTCCAGAGCACGGTGATCCTCTGGAACGATGTCAAGCGCGTGGACATCGTCAACCGGCTGACGAAGACGCAGACCTATGCCCCCGAGGCGGCGTATTTCGCTTTTCCCTTTGCTGCCGAAAAGCCTACGTTCCGCTATGAAATCCCCGCGGGGGTGGTCAACGCCAATACCGACATGCTCCCCGGCGCCTGCCTGGACTGGTTCACGGTGCAGCATTTCGTCGAGGTGGCAAGCCCGCAGGGGGCCATCGCCTGGGCCACACCCGACGCCCCGCTGGTCACTTTCCAGGACATCAATCGTGGGCGGTGGCAGACCTCGCTGCCCATGCGTACCGGCCATCTGTATGCCTACGTGATGAACAACTACTGGTTCACCAACTACCTGGCCGGCCAAGGGGGCGACTTCGAGTTCCGCTTTGCCCTGACCAGCCGGGACAAGCCGGACACGGCCGCCTCGGCCCGCTTCGGCTGGGCGGTGTCCAATCCCCTGCTGGCCACGGCGGTGGGCACGAGCGACGGCGGAGTGTTGCCCGCCGGCTCGGCCAGCCTGCTGGCCACCGACCCGCCCAACGTGCTTGTCGTTGGCGGCAAGCAGGCCGACCAAGGCCGCGCGGTGGTCGTGCGCCTGTGGGAGTCGGCCGGGCAACCGACCACGGCCCGGCTGCGCCTGGGCACCAAACCGCCCAAGTCGGCCGCGGCCTGCAACCTGGTCGAGGTCGTCCAGCAGCGCCTGGAGATCGGCCAGGACGGCATTGCCGTGCCGCTCCGTGCCCGCGGATTGGCCACTGTGCGGATCGAGGATTAGCCGAATTGCCCCCGTGCCCCCGGCCCGTGCAAAGGTTTGCCGTAATGTCGCCGGGCTTACCGGCCGGGCGGCCGGTGGAGCACATCGTTTGCGACAACCCGTGGGAGGAACGCCTATGCGTCTGGAATGCCTTGCCGTGGCTATTGGGATAACGTTTTCATCGGCTTTCGGGGCGGAGGTGCGGGTCGTGCGCGTGGCCGACGATGCCTCGCTTCGGGCGGCTTTGAATCAAGCCCGGCCGGCAACGCGGATCGTTATCGCTGCGGGGCGTTACCAGCCGGGCGTATTTGTGCGCGATCTGCACGGCACCCCCGCCGAGCCGATCGTCATCGAAGGCGAGGACCCCAAGAATCCGCCCCACTTCGAGGGGGGCAGCGTGGCCTGGCAACTGAGCGATTGCAGCTACATTACCCTGCGGAACCTCAGCGTGCGCGGGCAGCGGCACAACGGCATCAACATCGACGACGGCGGCACCTTCGACACGCCGGCGCACCATCTGGTGCTGGAGGACCTCCGGGTGTCGGAGATCGGCCCCTCGGGCAACTTCGATGGCATCAAGCTTTCCGGGGTCGAGGATTTCGTGGTGCGGCGGTGCACGGTCGAGGGGTGGGGCGGGCAGGCCGTGGACATGGTGGGTTGCCACCGCGGCCTCATCGAAAGCTGCACCTTCCGGGGGCGCAAGGGGTTTTCGCAGCACACCGGCCCGCAGGCCAAAGGCGGTTCCAGCGACATCACCATCCGCCGGTGCCTTTTCGTCGATGCCGGCGGCCGGGCGGTGCAGATGGGCGGCTCGACCGGCATGGCCTACTTCCGCCCGCCAGGGGCCCGGTACGAGGCCAAGGACATCCGGGTCGAGGGCTGCGTGTTCGTCGGCAGCGACGCGCCGGTGGCCTTCACCGGGGCCGACGGAAGCGTGTTCCGCTACAACACGATCTATCGCCCCACGCGGTGGATTCTCCGCATCCTTCAAGAGACCACCGCGCCGGGCTTTGCCCCGTGCCGGCGGGGGCGGTTCGAGCACAATCTGATCGTCTTCCGCCGCGGCGAAATCAGTACGCCGGTCAACATCGGCCCGAACACCCAGCCCGAGTCCTTCACCTTTGCGCACAACTGGTGGTTCTGCGAAGACCGGCCGGAGGCCAGCAAACCGCAATTGCCGGCCGCGGAGACCGGCGGCGTGTACGGCATCGACCCGAAGCTGGCCGACCCCCAGCGCCACCGCTTCGAACCGCAGAATGCCAAGGCGGCCGCATTCGGGGCCACGGCCTGGCAGCCCGAAAAGACCGAAAAATGAGCCTCTCGGGCAACAGCTCCCGCTGGCCGGCCAGCGGCGACTCACACAGTTGGCGGCCGGCGCAGCCTTCGCCGCATTGCTTCATCCCTCGGCCCAAAACGCACAAGAGCGACCCGCCATGAACCCCACCCCTTGCCCTGCACCAGGTGCGATCGCCGTGCAAGCCCGGCCGTTTCCGTGGTTGGCGCTCACGGCAGGCCTGCTGGCGGCCGGGGCCGCCGCTGTTGCCGCCGTCTGCGGTGCGGCGGGGCATTGCCTGGCTGGCCAGCCCGATGCCGCGCCACGCCGCAACGCCCACTATATCGCCCCACCGGCACCGGGCGAGGACTGGAACGCCTGGCTGGCATCGCTGGAGGCCTATCGCCGGCAGGTCCGCCAGCAGATGGGTCGGGGGGCGGGCTTCGATGATACCCTTTACCGCCGCGGCGACCAGGCCTGGATGACCCGGAACTTCGTCTGCGGTTTTCTGCTGGTGTACGATCGGGCCTTTTGGGACCCAAAGCGCCGCAGCTATCAGGTCGAAGCCCTGTGCGATAACGCCCGACAGGAGTTTGGCGGCTACGATTCGGTGGTGCTGTGGCATGCCTATCCGCGGATTGGGGCCGATGACCGCAACCAGTTCGACTTCTTCCGCGACATGCCGGGCGGCCTGGACGGTGTGCGCGGCGTGGTCCGCCGCTTCCACGCCCAAGGCATCAAGGTGTTTCTGCCCTATAACCCGTGGGACACGGGGACGCGGCGCGAGCCGTGTTCCGATGCCGAGGCGCTGGCCCAGTTGGTCCAGGCGCTGGATGCCGACGGACTGTTCCTGGACACGATGTCGGCCTCGCCCGCCGGATTGCGCCGGGCGGTCGATGCCGCCCGGCCCGGGGTCGCCTTCGAGCCGGAGGGGCACCCCTCGATCGACGAGATCCAGCACTGCACGGGCTCCTGGGCGCAGTGGCTCCAGCCGTTTCCCGGCATCGGCGTGCTGCACCTGAAATGGATCGAGCCCCGGCACATGCAGCACCAGATTCGCCGCTGGGACAAATCGCACCAGCACGAACTGGCCGCCGCCTGGCTCAACGGCAGCGGCATCTTGGTTTGGGAAAACATTTTCGGGTGCTGGAACCCTTGGAACGCGGAGGATCGGGCAACCCTGCGCCGCATGGCCCCCGTGTGGCGCGCGCTGGCCGAGGTGTTTTCGGCCGGACAATGGCTACCTTGCTATCCCACGCGGCAGGCCAAGCTCTATGCTTCGTTCTGGCGTCACGGAGCCCTCCGGGTGTGGACCCTGGTGAACGACGGCCCGCAGGCGGTGAAAGGGCCCGTGCTCGAAACCGAGCATGTTGCCGGCGAGAAGTTCTTCGACCTCTGGACGGGAACCGCTTTGGAACCGCAGCGTATCGGGGACCGGTGCACGGTGTCCATGTCGCTTGGGTGGTTTGGCGGGGTATTGGCCCTGGGGCCCGACGTGCCGGCGGAGCGATTCGCAGCGCTACTGGCCCACCAGCGCGGCGAGGCGGCCCGGGCCGTGCCGCCGCCCCAGGACGACCCGCATGTCAAGTGCCGGCCGGTGGTGGACCCCCAGCCGCCACCCCCGGTCGAGCCCTGGGACGCCGCACGGGCGCAAAAAGCGGGATTGGTCGCCGTGGCCGGGGGCCGCGCCACTTTCGCCGTAAGGCACATGCGCCGGGAGTGCGGCTGCTACCCGGATCCCCAGACCCCTGCGGACCAGTGGGAACGATTCCTGTCGGGTACGCCGCACGACCAGATGCTGGAGCACCGTGTGACCGCGACGCTCGAACCGTTCTGGATACAACCCCGGCCGGTCACCAACGGCCAGTTCGAGGAGTTCTTGCGCTCCACTGGCTACCGGCCGGCTTGCCCCGACGGGTTCTTGAAGCATTGGGGCGGAAGCGCGTGCCCGCCGGCTTTGCGCGATCAGCCCGTGGTGTACGTGGACCTGGCCGATGCCCGCGCCTATGCCGCCTGGGCCAACATGCGCCTGCCCACCGAATGGGAGTGGCAACGTGCGGCCGAGCAACTGGGCCCGGCGTTTGCCCGCTCGGAGGTCCGCGAGTGGACCGAGAGCCAGCGAGACGACGGCCACACGCGGTTCGTTATGCTTCGCGGCGGTTGCCGCTACCATGCCCGGGGCTCGATCTGGTACTTTCCCGGCGGCCCCCAGCCGATCGAAAGCCATGCCAAGTACCTCCTTCTGGATGGGGGGTTGGACCGTTCGGCGACCATCGGTTTTCGGTGCGTCGCCCCGCAAGCCCGGTAGGGCAGGCCGGGCGCGCCGGAGGGGGCAAGCGGCCCGCGGCTTGGGCGTATCGTATGCTTCAAGGGGGCGTCGCGGGATGCACTTGGGCGCTTGGCACCGCGCGGCAGGTTCGCAGAGCGCCGGCGGGCAGCCCGGCTTTGGCTTCTGGCAATGAACATAGCGGCTTGGAAATGCGCGCGTTGCGTGTCGAAACACTGACCTCGGCCCAAGAGATACGCCAGTTGGCCCCGGCATGGGACCGGTTGTGGGAGCAAAGCGCGGTAACGCTGCCCACGGTTCGGGCCGAGTTGGTGGCCCAATGGATCGAGCATTTCGCCCCCCATCGCCCGCTGTGTGCTGGGGTGGTGCGCCGAGGCGACGAGCTGGTGGCGGCGCTGCCCCTGGTGGAGCGCCGTGTTGCAGGCGTGCTCCGGGCCGGCGATTTGACCTCGAACTTCTGGTCGCCCAACGGCGAACTGCTGGTGGACGCGGCCGCCTGCCCCCAGGAGGTCTTGCCGCCTCTGGTCCAGCGGCTGGCCCGCTTGCCCTGGCCTTGGCTGTGGCTGGAGCTGGTGCCGGCCGCAAGTGGCGCCTGGCCAGCGTTTTCGTCCGCGATCGCGGCGGCCGGGATGCCCCACATGGCCGTCCTGCGATACACGATCGGCCAGGTGGCGACCGTGGGAGACTTTGCCGAATATGAACGCAGCCGCTCGAAGAACCTCCGCCGCAGCCTCCGCCGCGACCTAAAGCGCCTCGAGCGAACCGGCCCCGTGGTCTTCCGATGGCAGCGAGCCTTTGCCCCGCACGAGGTCCAGCCGGCCTTGCAGGCGGCGCTTGCCATCGAACAGCGAAGCTGGAAGGCCGCACGCGGCCACCCGGTGCTCGATCACCCCGATGTGTTCGACTTCTACGTCAAGCAGTGCCAGCAACTGGCGGCCTGGGGCCAATTGCGGATCGCCACGCTGGAACACGCCGGGCAACCCATCGCCTTCGAGTTGGGCTGGGTGGGCAAGGGGGTGTACCATTCGTTCAAGGCGGGATTCGACGAGGCATTTCGCCCGGCAGGCCCCGGACAACTGTTGCGATGGATGCTCCTGGAACAGTGCTTCCGCGAAGACGAGGTGGCAGGCGTCGATTTCCAGGGGCCGCAGACCGAAGCCCTCGCAGCGTGGTCCACGCAAACCTATTCCTTGTGCCGGCTGGTGGTCGCGACCGGCGGCATTCAAGGCCGGGCACTGGTGGCGGCCTATAGCGCGGCCCGGCAGGTCCGGGCGCAGTGGCGCAGCCGGAGGGCGCGTGCCGTGCAGGCACACGGGCCCGGAGAATAGGGAATGTCGAAAGCCAAATGTCGAATGTCGAAGGAAGCAGCAAATCCCAAATCCCAAATCTCAAATCTGAAATCTCAAATCCCAATGACCAAGCACCAATGACCAATTCCCAATGAGCACGTGCCGATGGCCAGGGCGCTCTGGTGTGCTCACATGGACCGGCGGGATGACCCCGCGGCCCGTTCTTGAGCGGCTCCGCGCGCCCTGTTACCTGCCCCGCGGCTCCTCCTTACATTGGTCATTGGGAATTGGCGGTTGGTGCTTGGGATTTGAGATTTGAGATTCCGGATTTGAGATTCGGTGATTCTTTCGACATTCGTCCTTTGTCTTTCGTCATTCGCCCCTGCTCGGTGTGGCCGCCCGGGTGGTCCTTGGCGCACGGGGCTGGTTGCACCTACAATCACGGCCGGGTTTGTTGCTGTTCTCGTTGGGCTTTTTGAGGGACTTCGCCATGCCGCGTATCCAGTGGACAACGGCAGCTTTGCTGGCGCTATTGGCGACAGGCGTCGTGCCGGTGCCGGCTGCCGAGGGTCGGCTGCGGTTTGT
>JBBIQF010000247.1:0-9032 GCA_037442445.1 Planctomycetaceae bacterium | reverse complement strand
CAAACCCTTCCGCCTGGATCAGTTGCTCGACACGGTGGAAAAGGTCGTGGCCATGCCCAAGGCGGTGCGCCAGTCGTAAGTTGCGGATGCCCCGGGCCGAGGACAGCGGCGACCGGTGCGGCTACTCCGCCTCTTCGCTTTGCGGAAGATCGGCCAGGCTCTTCAGGCCAAACAGCGCCAGGAACCGCTCCGTGGTCCGGTAGAACGCCTTGCGCGGAGCGTGCGCCGGGCGCTCCAGGCGCAGCAGCCGGCGGCGGACCAGGTGGCTAAGTACCGCCCCGCTGGGCACCCCCCGCAGGCGATTCACCTCGTCGGCAGTGATCGGCTGCCGGTACGCCACGATGGCCAGCGTTTCGACCGCCGCCTGCGACAGGCGGGCCTGGCGCGAGCGGCCCAGCACCCGGTCCCGCAAGCCCCAATACTCCGGCCGCAACCGAAGCCGGTAACCCGCCCCTTCCAAAACCACATGATAAGGACACCCCCCGGCTGCATAGCGCCGGTTCAACTCCGCCGCGAGGTCGGGAATCTCCTCGGGGGCCACGCCACGCATGAGCTGCGCGGCCCGCTCCGGCCTGAGTGGTTCGCCGCCGGGGCACCCCACAAACAACAGCGCCTCCAGAATGCTGAGCGCGTTGATCGGGCAGGCGTCCACGCCGGCCGACGTATCGGCCTCCGAATCGGCCAGTTCCTCGCCCGCACCCATCGCGCCAGGATGGCCTTGGGCCGCGTGCTGTTCGGACGCTCCACGGGTACTGCCCGGACCGGCGCTGCCCGAGGCGAAACCGCCGGCCGGCAAGGTGCGGCCCCGCGCCGGGGACTTGCCGAGTGCCTCGGCATAGGCGGCACGCAGGGCGTCGAGCGACACCGGCGGTTCATCCGGCACGTGGGGCCCTTCAACCGGCATGGCCGTCGGCTCCCGGAGTCTGAAGCCGGGCCGCCAACAACGTGTTGTGCAACAACATGGCGATGGTCAGCGGCCCCACGCCCCCCGGCACGGGCGTGATCTGCCCGGCCACCTCCCGCACCGCCTCGAAATCGACGTCGCCCACCAGCCCCGACTCGGTGCGGTTGATCCCCACGTCGATCACCACGGCCCCGGGCTTGACCATGTCGGCCGTGACGAACTTGGGCCGGCCGATGGCCACAATCAGAATATCCGCCTGCCGGGTGACGCCCGGCAGGTCGTGCGTGCGGCTGTGGCAGACCGTGACCGTGGCGTCTCCCCCCCGGCCTCGCTGCATGAGCATGATGGCCATGGGCTTGCCCACGATGTCGCTCCGCCCGACCACCACCACGTGGCGGCCTGCAATCGGAATCCCCGCCCGAAGCAACAGTTGCTGAATGCCATGCGGCGTGCACGGCAGGAACCGGGGCCGCCCCTGGACGATCCGCCCGACATTCTCGGGATGGAATGCATCGACATCCTTCACCGGATTGACCGCCGCCAGCACCCGGGCCTCGTCGATCTGCTTGGGCAACGGCAATTGCACCAAAATGCCATGCACCGCCGGGTCGTGGTTCAGGCGTTCGATCAAGGCCAAGAGTTCCTCCTGGCTGGCCTCGGCCCCGAGCCGGTGGAGCTGGCTGACCATGCCTGCATCGCCGCAGGCCTTTTGCTTGTTTCGCACATACACCTGACTGGCGGGGTTGTCGCCCACCAGGACGGCGGCCAGGCAGGGGGTTCGGCCGTGCCGGGCCACGAACTCCGCGGCCTGTTGGGCAACCTCCGCACGGATTTCCTGGGCAATCGCTTTGCCGTCCAGCAATGTGGCAGACACGAGGGGCCTCCTCCAACAAGAGCCGGTTTTTCAAAGCCGGCATTGTAGCAAATCCACCCGGGGTGTCAGCGCCGGCCACGCAGCAATCGCTCCACAGGCCCGGCCAACCCCTTCCGCCCAGTGGCCCCCGTTGCTCGTTGGTGGTTGGTCATTGCTCCTTGGTGCTTGGTCATGGAGATTTGGGATTTGAGATTTGAGATTTGGCCCTTGGTGCTTGGTCATCGCTGCTTCGGCATTCGTCATTTGTCCTTTCGACATTCGACATTCGTCCTTTCGTCATTCGTCGTTCCCCAACCCCCGCGTGCTGGCCGCCGCTATAATGGACGCCACCATCTTCGGCACTAGGCCCAGCGAAGAGGCAAGTGGCCATGCGCAACACGGCCGCTACCCGGTGGGTTTTGGGCTGCGACGAGGCGGGTTATGGGCCCAACCTCGGGCCGCTGGTGATCGCCGGCACGCTGTGGCAATTGCCGGGCACGCTGGAGCCGGACGACGCATACCGGCACCTGGCCGCGATCGTGGGGGGCCAAGCCACCAGGGCGGCCGGGCGAGGCGGCTGCCCGCTGGTGGCCGATTCCAAAACGCTCTACCGCGGGCCCCGGGGCTTGGAGCATTTGGAGCGGGGTGTTCTGGCATCGCTGGGGGCGATGGGCCATTGGCCGGCTTCGGCATGGCAGGCATGGCGGATGCTGGCTCCGTCCTCGGCACCGCTTGTGCGTTTTCTCGCCTGGTACCGCGAGGACTTCCCTTTGCCCATCGCGGCCGACCGCGGCCTCATCGAGCAGGCAGCAGCCGATTTGCGCTCGGCCCTGGCCGAGGCACACATCGAGCTGGCGGCCATTCGGGCCCGGGCGATCTTCGAAGAGCAGTTCAATCGGCTGTGCCTGTTGCGGGGGTCGAAAAGCACGGTGCTTTCGGAAGCCACACTCGTGCTCGTCCGCAAGCTGCTCAAGCCCTTCGGCGGTGCCGTGACCGAGGTCTTGTGCGACAAGCACGGAGGGCGGGGCCGATACACGGCGGTCTTGGCGAGGTTCTTTCCCGGGCGATTCTGCGCGGTGCGGGCCGAAGGCCGGGGCGAGAGCCGGTATTGGCTCGCTCCGGGCTTGGAGTTCCGTTTCGCATCCAAGGCCGAGCGCTATGTGCCGGTGGCGCTGGCTTCGATGGTAGCCAAGTACCTCCGCGAACTGGCCATGCACGCCCTGAACCGGTTTTGGCAGTCGCAGGTACCGGGGCTGCGGCCCACGGCCGGCTACCCCGCAGATGCGCGCCGGTTCAAACGCGAGATTGCCGCGGCCCGGCAAGCCCTGGGCATCGCCGAAACTGCACTGTGGCGGTACAAGTAACGCGCGGCCTTGCCGCACATTGCGGTGCCGGCAGGGGGGCCGGCTCAGGTGCCCCGCGTATAGCCGAACCATTCGATCTGCCGCCGGGGGCAGAATCGAAAGCCGTGCTCCTGGCAATACGGCACCAGCCACGCGGCGATCGCCTCCAGCCGGGCTTGCTCGGTCCCTTGGGGCATGAACATCACCCGGCTGCGGTCGATTTCGGGGAACTCGGCCAGATAGCGTTCGGCTTCCTCGCAGTCGGCAGGCGTATCGATGACGAACTTGATTTGATAGGCATACTCGGCCACGAGCCGGCGGAGGACCTCCGGCGCCCGCCGCCGGCGCTCGTGCCGGGCCGACCACTGCGGATGTTCCTGCGGCGAAGGCGTGGAGTTCGAAAGCTTGGGGCTGATGGACATCAAGTCGCAGGCCACCGGCAGGTAGCGCGTGCCGGCCGTCTCGATGGTGATGTGGAATCCCCGGCGGCTGAGTTCGCGGCTGAGCGGCGCCAGGTCGCCGAACAGCATCGGTTCGCCGCCGGTGAGGACCACATGGCGGCAGGGCCCGGCCGCGGGATCGCCGGCATCGAGCCCGGCATCCGCCACCGGCGCCGCCAGTTCCACCACGCGGTCCACGATCTGCTCGACGGTCCAAAAGTCGCCTTCGGGCTGCCACGAGGCGTACGGGGTATCGCAGAACCCGCAGCGGAGATTGCACCCGCTGGCCCGCACAAACACGCTGGGCGTGCCTGCCAAAAGACCCTCGCCCTGAAGCGAGCGGAAAACCTCGGCAATGCGCATGGGCGATTCTTGCAGCGGAGGGCTCTAGTCAGCCCTGTGCTCCGCCGCGACAATTACCAGGGGCCTTGGGGAAGACCGTCATGGCCGAGTCCTTTCGCGACATCCTCGAAACCTTCGATAACCAGTACCCCGAGCGGGATTATAGCATCCAGATCGTCTGCCCGGAGTTCACGTCGGTGTGCCCCCGCACCGGCCAGCCGGACTTCGGCACACTGACCATCACTTATGTTCCCGACCGCAAGTGCGTGGAGCTGAAAAGCCTGAAGTTCTACCTCCAGCGCTATCGCAACGAGGGGATTTTTTACGAGAACGTCACCAACCGCATCCTGGACGACCTGGTGGCCGTGCTCCAGCCGCGGCGCATGACCGTGGTGGCCGCCTTCACCCCCCGGGGCGGGATCACCACGACGGTAACCGCCACCTTCGAGCAGAGGCACCCCGCACCCCCGGGAAATGCGTAGTAGGCGGGGCACCTCGGCCCGCTGCAGACCTGCCACCGCCACCCCGGCTCTAGACGGCGTTTGACCACCACGGCGGGGTACTTGCGCCCAAGGGTGCCGCGGGCGGTCTTGCTCACGGCTCGGCCGGTTTGGCACTGGGCGGCTTCGGCGGAACCGAGAACTCCTGCTTGGCCTTGAGCACGTCTGGCGGGGGGGCAATCTCCGGCAGCGGATAGGGCGTCTCGGCCCCTGGCACGTCCGGCACGCTAAACTCTACCTTTCCCAACTCTTTCTGCGGCACGGCCGGCCCACATCCGGGTAAGATGATCGCAAGGCATCCCAACACCACCAACAAGGCAAAAGTCCGCATCGGCAATACTCGCGTCGATAACCGGGGTGATGATTTCACACAAGGGTAAGAGCCATCCCGGCCGCCGGGCAGCGGCTTCCGGACGATGGGCCCGCCAAGGAAGCCACGTAGGTATCCTGTCATTCATTCTATTTGCCGACCCTATCGCCTCATAGGCCCTCATGTCGCCCGAAGCGTTGACACGTGCGCTCAAAGACGAGGCCCGGCGATTGGGCTTCGAGCTGTGCGGGGCCTGCCCGGCCGTGACGCCCCACGGGATCGATTATTTCCGCAAATGGCTGGCGGCGGGCTACGCCGGCCGGATGGAGTACCTGGCCAACCGGGCCGCCGCTTACGAACATCCGCAACACGTGCTTGCCGGCGTGCGGAGCCTATTGGTGCTGGGCAAGGTGTACCGCACCGTCGAGCCGCAGGCCCCAGCGGCCGGGCAAGGCCGCCTGTCGCGCTACGCCTGGGGCCGCGACTATCACGAACTCATCCGCCAGCGCCTGCGGAGCCTGGCAGATTTCCACCGCCGGCTGACGCCCGATGCCCAAGTTCGGGGCGTCGTCGATACCGCTCCGGTGCTGGAAAAGGAGTTCGGGCGGCTAGCGGGATTGGGCTGGCTGGGCAAGAACACGCTGCTCATCAATCGCCAGCACGGCAGTTGGTTCTTTCTGGCCATACTGCTTACCACCGCCGAACTGGATTACGACCCCCCCACCCAGACCGACCATTGCGGCACATGCCGGGCGTGTCTGGAAGCCTGTCCCACCGGGGCGCTGGTGGCCCCCGGCCAGCTCGATGCCCGGCGGTGCATCAGTTATCTGACCATCGAGCTGCGCGATCGGGTGCCGGAGTCGCACCGGCAGGCCTTGGGCCACTGGGTGTTCGGCTGCGACGTGTGCCAGGACGTGTGCCCCTGGAACCGAAAGCCCTCGGTCACCGACGAAGAAGCGTTTCGCCCCGCGGCCGGCACCAACCCCATCGACTTGATCGAGTTGCTTGGCCTGGACGAGACCCGGTTTCGCCAGCGATTTCGGCACTCGCCCCTGTGGCGTCCGGGACGGCCAGGCGTATTGCACGCGGCGGCCCTGGCGCTGGGCAACCGGCCTGTACCCCAAGCCCTTCCCGCACTGGTGGCCGGACTTAACGACGCGGATGCACTGGTGCGGGCAGGCTCGGCGTGGGCCTTGGGCCGGTACGATGACCCCGCCGCCATAAAGGCCCTGGAAGCCCGGCGCCGAGTGGAACCGGAACCGGCAGTCCAGGCCGAAATCGTCCGTGCGCTGGATCGTCCGGCGCCGTAACCCCGCCGGCCCGTTTTTTCGGCACGCTTGGCCATTGGTGCTTGGCCATTGGTGCTTGGCCATTCGACATTTGGCTTTCGACATTCGACATTCGTCATTCGTCATTACTGCTTGCCCGCCCGGTGGACAGCCGCTATGATAGGGGCAAGCTGGCGTGCGCTGGTGGTCGGCCGTGACGGCTGTCCGGCCGACGAACAGGGAATCCGGTGCGAATCCGGAACGGCCCCGCCGCTGTAACCGAACGGAAAGGCGCGTCCAGTCTTTTTGGCCATTGTTGCCCACGTCTGAGCACCTGCGGCTCTAGTCCGCGGGTTGGCTGGAGGCGACGAGAAGGCCGGACGTGCCGGGTTTGGAAGTCAGAAGACCTACCAGCGCCGGAAGGGTGTGGCCCTGCGCGGGACAGGGCGCACCGCAAGCAACGTCCATTCTCGATTGGTCCGGCGCCTGCGCTCCGCGCGCCGCCCCGGGAATCGGGTCCCGGGCGGCAGCGACCGCTCGCCGGCAGATGGAGGTGAACCATGGCTCTGGAATCGGCTCGGGTCGTTGCGCGCAAAGCGCGAGCATTCACGCTGGTGGAACTCCTGGTGGTCATCGCGATCATCGGGGTGTTGATCGGGCTCTTGTTGCCGGCCGTGCAGGCCGCCCGCGAGTCGGCCCGCAGCACGCAGTGCAAGAACAACTTGAAGCAACTGGCCCTGGCCGTGCACAACCGCCTGACCGCCTACGACGGCGTGCTCCCCCCGTCGCGCACCCAGCTCCCCAACGGCGATAGCAAGTGGTGGTTCGGGCTGATCCCGGCCGGCAGCATCAACGTCGATGTTCGCGAAGGCCATCTCACCCCCTACTACGAAGGCAACCGCCAAACCACCAAGTGCCCCGATCTGAGCGACCAGCAAGTGCTGATGGTGTACCAGGGGGGCACGGGGGGCTACGGCTACAACTACCGGTATTTGGCGCCGGCCAACTGGTTGCCGCCCACCTGGGCCGAGGTCTGGGACCCCATCAAGATCGACCAGTGCCGCACCACCAGCCGCCCCATCCTGTGCACCGATAGCGTAGGGACCTGGTTCACCTGGGGGGCCACCAATATCACCGTGGCCGATGTCTCCCTGATCGAAGTCCCCCGGATCGAGCCGCCGCAAGAGGTGCCGGGCTATTGGGGGTCGGGCCAGTACCCGGCCGTCCATTTCCGCCACGCCGGCCCCACCGCCAACGTGGCGTTCCTCGACGGCCACGTGGAAGCGTGGAGCGAAAAGACCCGCAACCCGCCCCCGTCGTGGGAACCCCCCGCGGTTACCGAAAAACGCGACCTGGAACAAATCTTCGATATCGGCTCGACCAATGAACTCTGGGACCGCGAATAAACGAGACAAGAGCGATAGGAAAGACCGGTACGGACAGGCCCGCGAGCCGGGCCCGTAAGGGCCCGGTGCGGCCGGCCCTCTCGCGGCGCCCGGACACGGGCCCATGGATTTGGCCGCGCCCGCGGGTGCCTTTGGCCTCACCGCACGCTGCTTCCCCCAAGACGGTTTCCTCGGAATAGGCTGTTAATTACCCGAAGCTTTCCAGCACCGATCCAGCCAATCGTAGGCCGCCTGCCGCACCGCATCGGGGAAGTCGTGCGCGGCATCCGGGTACTCGGCGTGCAAGCGCCCTTCGGCATTCCACAGCCGGTACACGCGGCTTGCGGCCGCCATGACCCGCTTGACCCCCGCGCAGTCGAAGTTGTCGTCGCCCAGCGGGGCATTGACGAACACCGGCCGCGGGGCCAGCGCCGCCAGCAGTTCGTGAAAGTCGAACGGCACCCGGTCCGGATCGTTCCCGTACACCTCGCGAATGCGAGGCATGTAGCGGTCGCTGGTCCAGCCGGCCAGCTTGCCCCCGTAGTAGTCGTGGAATCCGGTGAAGCCGCAACTCGAAATCACCGCCCGAATACGCTGGTCGAAAACCGCGGTGAAAATCGCGTTGTGCCCGCCCAGCGAATGCCCGATGGCCACGATGCGGCGGGTGTCCACCTCGGGCAGGGTTTGCAGCAGGTCCACGGCCCGATGGTTGTTCCAGATGGCCTTCATCGAGCCGCTGGCATACTCCGGGTGTTTGCGGAAGTCGTAGGGGTACTCGCCGAACGACGGGTAGTCGGGCACGATGCACACATAGCCCCGGTTGGCCAGCTCGTGGGCATAATGCAGGCTGGGGCGCCCGCCCAGGCCCGCAGGCTCCCCTTTGCCAATGGCGATGGTCTGGTGGAGGCACAAGGCGGCCGGGCGCTTGCCCTCGGTGCCCTGGGGCATGAGGAGGTAGGCGGGCACACGGTCGCCCGGTTCGGCGGCAAAGCTCAGCTTGATGCGCCGGTAGCGGGGCGTGGCCTCCTCCTTTTCGATGCGCACATCCAGCGGCACGCGGCGTTCCGGCCCGGGCAGGGGCCCCATCACCGCCTGCACGTTCTCGAGGATGCGTGCCCGGCGCCAAGCCCACTCGGCCGGCGTGGCCGCCTCGCGAAGCCGGCCCTCGGGATTGCGGATTTGCAGCGGATTGCGATGGTCCTCGGCCGGAGCCGCCGCGGGTGCCCCACCGGCCGTGTCGGTAGGTGCCCCGCCGGCCGTGCCTGCTGGTAAAGCCGACGCCTCCGCGCCCGTCCCGGCAGCCTCCTTGGTGCCAGCCCCCAGGCGGAGGTTCTCGAACCAATACAGGCCGCTGCGGTCCGCGGCCACCAGGTCCACATCGCCATCGCCGTCCAGGTCGGCCGCTTTGGGATCGAGGCCCCATCCCGCCCGGCCTCCCGAGGAGATCGTGTCGCGGCAGAAGGTACGGCTGGCCGGCTGGTACCGATACGCGTAGATGCCCAAGGGGTCCAGCTCGCCGGGGTCGCGGCCTTCGTGGCCGAGGTAGCGTTTGCCCGCCACGATTTCGGGCCGGCCATCGCCATCCAGATCGGCCGCCACCAGCGCATGGGCCTGCGACCAACTCGTGTCGATTGCGTGGCGGGTCCAGCGGGCCGGCTTGGCCTGCCGATCCTGTTGGAGCCAGTAA
>JBBIQF010000246.1:0-9099 GCA_037442445.1 Planctomycetaceae bacterium | reverse complement strand
CAAATGACGAAGGACCAATGACCAAGCACCAATGACCAATTACCTATTCCCAATGACCAGCGGTGACGGGCGAACCTGATTGGCCATCCTGTGCATCGCCGGGGTGAAATCGACGGCTCGTTCTTGAGTCCTCCGTGCTCCCGGCTCCCTGCTCCGTGCTCCCGGCTGGCCGCTCCCTTGCGGTCGCGGCTCGGTTTTACTGCGCGCCGGGCCATTGGTCATTGGTGCTTCTGACAACCCCTGCGGCTCATGCCCGACAGCCGTCGGGGGCGTTCGCGCGGGTGCAAGGCACGCAGCCTACTTCTTGACTTCCGCGGCCAGGGCTTCGGCCTCGGGGCGCATGGGGAAGGGCCCTTTGGCGGCCAAGGCCGCCTCGATCAGGCGCCGGGCTTCGTCTTTACGGCCCCGGTCGTAGAGTACGCGGGCGTAGTAGTAGGCGCTATCGGCGCTGGGCCGGCCGGTGCTGGTGATGGCTTTGCGCAGGGCGGCTTCGGCCTCGTCGAGCCGGCCTAGGCGATAGAGCACCCAGCCGTAGGTGGCGTTGGCCTCCGGCCGGGTCGAGTCCACCCGCACGTTGATCTGGGCATAATCCAAGGCCATCTGCTTTTTCTTTTCATCGTCCTGTTCGACCAGGGCGATGGCCAGGCTGTTGGTAACCGAGAAATTGCCGGGGGCCTGGAGGTGGGCCTGTTCGAACATTTCCTGAGCGGTCTTGTAGTCCTTGCGGAACAGGGCGATGGTGCCGCGCAAGATTTTGGCGTCGATGGACTCGGGATTGAGTTTGAGGGCGGCGAGGGCTTGGGTCTCGGCTTGCTGGAGTTTTCCGATCTGGAGGGACCAGTCGGCGGCGACCAGCCGGACGCGGAAATCGGTGGGCCGGGCGTTGATGGCCGCCAGCATGTGCTGGGCCGCCGTGGCCGTATCGCCTGCCTGCTGGTAGAAACGGGCGAGGTTGGCATCGGCCGGGAGGATTTCGTCGCTGGCCCGGGCCGCCTCCTCCAGGCGTTTCCGCGCCTCCTCGTACTTCTTCTGCTGGAACAAGACGTGGCCGAGCTGCTGGAGGGCCGCCGCGTTCTGGGGCTCTTCGGCCAGGAGGGCCTCGAGGTACTTTTGGGCTTCGGGCCAGTGTTTGCGCGAGTCGGCCACCATGGCCAGGCCTGCCAGCGCGTGCCGGCGCAATACGGCAGCCCGCTTGGAATCCTTGCGCTTCTCGGCCAGTTCCAGGGTCTTGGCATACAGCAGGCCGGCCTCGGTGACCTGGCGGTTGCGGAGGGCTAGCTCGGCCAGGATGGCGTAGGCTTGCGGGTCGGCCGGGTCGTCGGCAATGGCCTGCTCCAAGGCATCCCGCATGTTGGCCGAGTGGTTCGTGGCGGCGAAGAACTGGGCCAGGATCACCTGGGCGGGCGGGAAGTCGGGGTACTTGCGGGCGGCAGAGTGCAGGACCTCGGCCGCCTGCTCGAACTGGCCGTTGCGGAAAAGGGCTGCCGCCTCTTGCATCTCGGGCACCTTGGTCAGGGGGGCGGTGAGGGCCTCGGGCCCCTCGGCGACGGCCCCGGCGGCCGGCGTCTTGGCCGCAGGGGGTTCGCCGGCAAACCCCGCCAACGCCCAACCCATGCCTAACCCGAGGATCAACCACCTTGCGAACATGTCTATCCTTTCCCAAGCGACACGAGGATTCTCTAGTTTACCTTGTAGCCTAGGCGGTGGCCACGCTGGTCGCAAGGCGAATCGGCCCTGGCCGGCCGGCTGCCGCGGGAAAGACCGCCGCCAGGCCCCCCGGGTGCCGGCCACAGCGGGCCGCTGCAAGCCGGCTGCGACGGGCTATCTCCGGCCTGGCGCAGGCACCTCGCCCAAACGGCTGCGACCTCCCTAGAAACGCCTGTAACCCCGCCGACCGCCGGCGCATCGGTACCCATAGTGCGGGGGCATGGTGGTCCCCGACGGGTTTTCGCGAACTTCGAGCAGGAGGCCTTCGATGAAGCGTATCCACTGGCGTACTGCGGTTTCGGCCGCCGCTGGGGCCGCGATGCTCGCCGGCGCAGCACTGGCTGCGTGCCGGTGGGGCCCGGGATGTCTGGCCCAGGGCCCGGCAATTCCGGCGGCAACCGCTGCCCGCGCGCCTAAATCACCCCGTTTACCCATGGTTTCGCAACAGGAGAAAAAGCCCATGTCGCTGACCAATCCGGCCCGGCGTGCCATCGAACACGCCGACGAGAGCGATTTTGCCCTCAAAGTCTTGCAGTCCAACGCTGTTGTGCTGGTCGATTTTTATGCCGACTGGTGCATGCCCTGCCGGATGCTGGGTCCGGTGCTGGAAGAGCTGGCCCGCGAAGCACCCGACGTGCGGATCGTCAAGGTGAACGTGGATGAGAACCCTGGGCTGGCCATTCGCTACCGGGTGACTTCGATCCCGTATCTGCTGGTGTTCCGGGATGGCAAGCCGGTCGCCCAGCACGTGGGGCTGGCCGACAAAGCGACCCTGCGAGCGCTGTTGGCGCGGTAATCCCAAAGGCACCCGCTGGCCAGCCCGCCGCGGTGGCATTACAATCCGCAGGGGAACCCATCTCCTTCGGCAGGAGGACGTACCATGCGGAGTGTTGCACGTATGCGGACGGTGTGTGTGGCCATGTTGGGTCTATGGGTGCTGGGTTGGGGAGAGCGGGCCGGCTGGCTCGGCACCGCGTGTGCGGCCGAAGCGGGGCCCAAGTCCCAGGGGCCCGCCGGCGAGTTGGTTTCCAACCCGGATTTCTCGCGGCACAAACCTGGGGAGGTGGCCGAGGGCTGGACCGTATGGACGGCCGAGGTGGAAGGGGCCCGGGCGGTGGTCCGGGCGGTAGCGGGCGGAGTGCTGGTCGAGGCCCCGGGAAAGCCATTTGCAGTGGGAGGGCTGCGGCAGGAGTTCGGCCGGGTGGAGGGCGGCAAGGCGTACGCGGTCGAGGTGGCCTGCCGGGCCGAGCGGATCGCCAGCCCGCTGCGGAGCGTGCTGGTTCGCTTGGCGTGGCTTGCTCGGGGCAAGGCGGTCCACCCGGCGGGGATGTACATCCGCGGCCCGGTGGCCAGCGGCGACGACCCTTCGCAACTCGTCTTCCGCGATGTGCTGGTGGCCCCGGCCGAGGCGGATGCTGCCCGGCTGTCGCTGGAGGTGAAATGGCCGGGCGAAGGTTCGGTCCTGTGGCAGCGGGCCAGCGTGCGGCCCACGTCGCCCCCAGGGCCACGCAAAGTGAAGATCGGCACGGTGTATCTGCGGCCGAGCAATAGCACGCCGGAGAAAAACCTCAAGGCGTTCTGCGAGCAGATCGATGCGGCCGGCCGGCTGGGCCTGGACATCGTATGCCTGCCGGAGGCCATCACCTTGGTGGGCACGCGGCTGAGCGGTCCGCAGACGGCCGAGCCTATCCCCGGCCCCTCGACCGAGCAGTTGGGGGCGGCGGCCAAGCGGAACCGGCTGTGGGTGGTGGCCGGCCTCTACGAGCGCGATGGCCCGCTGGTGTACAACACCGCGGTGCTACTGGACCGGCAAGGCCGCCTGGCCGGCAAGTACCGCAAGATCCATCTGCCCCGCGAGGAATGGGATAAAGGCGTCACCCCCGGGCACGAGTACCCGGTGTTCCAGACCGACTTTGGCCGGGTGGCCATCCAAATCTGCTACGACTGGTTCTTCCCCGAGGTGGACACGATCTTTGCCCTCAAGGGGGCGGAGGTGGTGTTTGCGCCCACATGGGGGACGACTTTCGCGGACCGGGAGGGCCGGGTGGAGGGCGAAAACGTGTTTCGTGTCCGCGCCCGCGATAACGGCATTTACCTGGTCCCCTCGGTGTATGACGGCAGCAGCATGGTGATCGATCCTTTGGGCCGGGTACTGGTGTCCAACAAAGGCCAAAGCGGCGTTTTCTGGTGCGAGGTGGACCTGAACCAGCGCGAGCCGCTGTGGTGGGTGGGGTATTGGCGGTCGATCGGTCCGCGTGACCGGATGCCCGGCACCTATGGGCCGCTGGGGGGCGATCCCACTCGGCCGGCCGAGTGAGCTGCTTCGGGCAGTTCGCGGGCAATGTGATAGATGGCTTCCAGGTCGAGCACCTGGTCGTTCGATTCGAAGAGGCGGCGGAGGCAGGCCTTATGGATTTTCATCTTCAGGCCGCCTACGCCGATAGCCCCGTAGCAGGCCGCCCCATCGCGGAGTGTGGCCCGGTCCAGGGGATTGACCCCTTCCAAACCCACCGGGGCCACGGCGTTCAGGTCGATGGCGACCCGAAGGTGGCCCAGCGCGCGGCGAACGCTGGCGGGCATGATGAGTGTGCCCGGGGGGCCAGCGGCCAGCACGGCGTGGACCCCTTCGGCAGCCGCCGCCACCTGTTCGGCGGTGGCCGTCGCCCACGCCGATATCTCGGCTTGGGGAACGCGATCGCGGACCCTTTGGCAGGCCGCCTCGGCCAGTTCGCTCGTGATCGACGAGGCCCTGACCCGGGCACCCTGGCGGGCGAGCAG
Organism: Planctomycetaceae bacterium; assembly: GCA_037442445.1. Classification (GTDB taxonomy): domain Bacteria; phylum Planctomycetota; class Planctomycetia; order Pirellulales; family Thermoguttaceae; genus JANLFZ01. The sequence continues at coordinate 4,614 of JBBIQF010000246.1, read as the reverse complement.
TTCGGCCAGCCGGCCTCCCACGGTGCCGCTTGCGCCCAGCACCAGGACCTCGGCGCCGGAAAGTTCGAGGTGCGTGGCGGCGGCCAGGACAGCCGCGGCCGCCGTGGTGTTGGCCCCCCCGGAGTCCATCATCACCGAGACCCGCAGCGGCCCGAGGAAAGCTTGCCGCACTTCGGCCAGCAGGCGTTGGCCCAGCGTCACGTCCGAGCCGCCCACAAAGACCGCCGTGTGCCGCAGGTCCTCGACGCCGCGGGTGAAGATCGCGCCATAGACCAGCGGCCGGACCTCCTCCGGCCGGACACCGCCGTGACGCAATAGGTGATCCACGCCGGCATCGAGCGCGACGATGGCGTCGAAAACGCTCGGATGCGGGTCCGAATCGAGTTGCACGAGCACACGGGGCTTGCCATCCGGCATGGAACCCTCCTCCGCAGGCCGGACGCCACGTCCGTCCTATGCACCTTTGGCCGGCAGCAAAATACCGGCCGGCACGACCACCCCCGCCTCGTGGCTCTGGCGGTGAGCGATCGGGCCTGGGATGTCTCTGCGCCGGGGCAAGACGTGCGGCGCGGCCATGCCTGCCGGTGTTCCGACTGCGGGCAAACTGCTACAATGCCCACCCATTGTATCATGTCGCAGGCGCAACGGCCTATGAAGCCCCGATTAGAGGAAGTGTATCGCCGGCTGCTGGAGGCGTACGGGCCCCAGAATTGGTGGCCGGGCCAGTCGCCTTTCGAGGTGCTCGTCGGCGCCGTCCTGGTGCAAAACACGTCATGGAAGAACGTGCACAAGGCGATCGACAATCTCCGCCAGGCGGGCCTGCTGGAACCGCACGCCCTGTTCGCGGTGCCGTTGGAGGAACTGGAAGAGCTTATCCGGCCGGCTGGCTACTATCGCGTCAAGGCCCGCCGCTTGCGGAACCTGCTGGAGTTGGTGGTCAAGCGGTATGGCGGTTCGCTGGAAGCGATGTTCCAGACCCCGCTGGAGCGCTTGCGGCGGGAGTTGCTTGGGGTGCATGGGATCGGCCCGGAAACTGCCGATTCGATCCTGCTGTATGCCGGCAATTTGCCGACCTTTGTGGTCGATACCTACACGTACCGGGTGTTCTCGCGGCATGGGTGGGCGGCCTTCGATGCCACCTACGACGATCTGAAAGAGGCGTTCGAAAGCGGGCTTCCGGCCGATCCGGCGCTTTATAATGAATATCACGCCCTGCTGGTCCGCGTGGGGAACCAGCATTGCCGGAAGACGCCCCGCTGCCAGGGCTGCCCGCTTGCCCCCCTGCTGCCCCGAGGCGGACCGCTGGAACCGTAAGCCCATGTCGCTGTTCGATTCGTTGGAACAAGCGCACCAGCTCCAGGCCCAACCGTTGGCCGCCCGGATGCGCCCCCGGACGCTGGACGAGTTCGTCGGCCAGCAGCATTTCCTGGGCGAGGGGAAGCTGCTGCGCCGCCTGCTGAAGGCGGACCGGCTGGGCTCGGTCATCTTCTACGGGCCGCCCGGCACCGGCAAGACCACCCTGGCCCGCCTGTTGGCCACCGAGACCCGCAGCACGTTCCGCCAACTCAGCGCGGTCACCAGTGGCGTCAAGGAACTCCGCGAGGTGCTGGCCGAGGCCCGCCAGCGACTCCTGGCCGGCGGCGGCAAGACGGTACTGTTCATCGACGAAATCCACCGCTTCAACAAGGCGCAGCAGGATGTCCTCCTGCCCGAGGTCGAAGAAGGCATCGTCGTGCTGGTGGGCGCCACGACCGAGAACCCGTTCTTCACCATCAACAGCCCGCTGGTCAGCCGCAGCCGCATCTTCCAGTTCCAACCCCTGTCGAACGACGAGATCCGGCAGATTCTGCTGCGGGCCTTAAGCGACCGCCAGCGCGGGCTGGGCAACCGCGTAATCCACATGCATCCCGACGCCTTGGAGTTCCTCATCGAGACCAGCGACGGCGACGCCCGCCGGGCCCTATCGGCCCTGGAGGTGGGCGTGCTTTCGACCGACACCGATCCGGTAGAGTTCACCCGCCAACTGGCCGAAGAATCGGTCCAGCGCAAAGCCATCCAGTACGACCGGCTGGGCGACGCGCACTACGATGCCGCCAGCGCGCTGATCAAGAGCATTCGCGGCAGCGACCCGGACGCGGCCCTGTACTGGCTGGCCCGCATGTTGGAAGGGGGCGAAGATGTGCGGTTCTTGGCCCGCCGGCTGGTGATCCTGGCCAGCGAGGATGTGGGCAATGCCGATCCGGCCGCGCTGCCCCTGGCCGTGGCCACCGCACAGGCTTGCGAACTGGTGGCCTGCCCGAATGCCAATTGAACCTCGCCCAGGCGGTCACGTACCTGGCCTGCGCTCCGAAGTCCAACGCCGCCACGGTGGGCATCTTCGAGGCCCTGGCCGACGTGCGCCAAGGCCGGCTGCTGCCTGTGCCCGTCCACCTCCGCGACGCCAACTACCCCGGCGCCAAGCGCTTGGGACACGGCCAGGGCTACCAGTATGCCCACGATCATCCCGGCGGCATCGCGGAACAGGACTATCTGGGCGTGGAGCGGACGTACTACCGCCCCACCGACCGCGGGTTCGAGCAGGAACTGGCCAAACGCCTGGAAACCATCCGCGCCCGGCTCCGGCAGGCACGCCAAAGGCCCGACGATGCCTGCGGGAATGAGCAGGGACGAGGCACCAAGGACGAATGACGAAAGACAAATGACGAATGACCAATGGCCAAGCACCAATGACCAACCCGCTCCGGCAAACCGAGCCGCGACCGTAAGGGAGCGGCCAGCCGGGAACACGGAGCAGGGAGCACGGAGCCGGGAGGACTCAAGAATGAGCCGCCGGCGGCCAGCAACCAGCCGCCGGCTTCATGTCGGCGGTGCACAGGATACCCAATGAGGTTCGCCCGCCACAGTTGGTCATTGGGAATTGGTCATTGGTGCTTGGCCATTCGTCATTCGTCATTGGCCCGCAGCGCTCCCTGCTCTTAGTCCAGGGTCCAGGGCTTGCGGTACTCGTAGTGCAACAGTTGGTTGGCCTCGGGGCAGTTGGTGATCCGCTCCTTTTGGGCATCCCATTCGATGCGCATTTGCACCGCCAGCGAGATGTTGGCCAGCAGGCTGAAGGTGGTCGAGCGGTGGCCGATCTCCACGTCGCAGTTGGGCCTGGCCCGGCTACGCATGCAGTCCAAGAAATTGCGGGCGTGCTGGGCGGTCATCGACAGGTTGGCCCCGCGCTTGCCCGGGGGCGACTCGGGGCGCAGTTCCATGGGTTCCATGCGCGGGGCGCGGTCCTGGAACTGCCCGCCCCGCTCGGGAATGATCTTGACCAGTTCCTCTTGGAGATAGGCCGTACCCTGGGTCCCCCGGAGTTCGGCCCAACCGGGCTGGGCCAGCGCGGGGTTGCCGCACGCCTCGTACTGGCCGAAGATGATCAGCCGGCCCGAGGCGCACTGGAACGTGACCTCCAGGGTATCGGGGATGGTGCGGTCGTCCTCGACGGCGAACCGGCCTCCCATGGCGCAGACCGAAGCCGGCGCCAAGTCGCCGGTCATCCAGCGGATGGCATCCAGGAAGTGCACCCCCTGGTTGGCCACCTGGGACGAATACAGGTCCCACCAGCGGAACTTGTAGGGGGCGATGGTGGCCTGGAACGGCCGCGCCGGCCGCGGGCCCAGCCACAAGTCCCAGTCCAAGCCCTTCGGCGGTGCGCTGGGCGGGGCCTTGCCGATCCCCGTGGGATACATATTGCTCAGGTGGTAGCACCGCGACACGGTTACCTTGCCCAGCTTGTTGGCCTGGATCATCTCGGCCGCTTTGGCATACACCTTCGACGAGCGGCGATGGATGCCCACCTGCACCACCCGGCCGGTGTGGCGGGCCACCTCGACCATGCGCCGGCCTTCGTGGATGGTGATCGACAGCGGCTTTTCGACGTACACGTCCTTTCCCGCCCGGCACGCGGCAATGGTTTGCAAGGCGTGCCAGTGGTCGGGCGTGGCGATGACCACCGCATCGATGTCCTTGCGATCCATCAGCTTGCGGAAATCGGTGCAGGTAAATGGCTTGCCCCCGACACGCTGCACGGCGCGGGCCAGCGTGTTGGCATCGACGTCGCACAGGGCGGCCACCTCGACATCGGGGTGGACCAGAAAGGCATCGAGCAACTGCATCCCCCGGTTGGCCACGCCGATGAATCCCAGGCGAATGCGATCGTTCGCCCCCAGCACCCGGCCGGGCTGGCTGAGGGTCAGGGCGGCGGCCGCCGCCCCCGCCTTGGCAAACGTTCGTCGATCGATCAGGCTCGAAGTGTTCATGCTCTGCCTCGCACATCCAGGGCCGCGGCAGCGCTGGACCCATACCGGCGCCGCCCGTGCCGACCATCATAACGCCGGCCCGCAGACGGGGAAAGCACCGCATGGCCCCGCCGGCCGGGTCCACCAGCCGGGTCCACCAGCCGGGTCCCTGAGCCGGGCCCGTAAGGGCCCGGTGGGTTGGCCCGGTATACGAGCCGGGCTCCACCGGCGCGTTGGCCCGCGGCGGCAAACGCCGCTCCCTTGCGGTCGGGGCTCGGTATTTCGGTCGCGGCGCGGGTTCTTGGACCGTGGCCAATTGGCACGCCCCCGG
>JBBIQF010000245.1:0-9111 GCA_037442445.1 Planctomycetaceae bacterium | reverse complement strand
GGAGGAGCGGCGCGACCATTTTCCCGCACAGCTTTCCGGGGGCGAGCAGCAGCGGGTGGCCATCGCCCGGGCGATCGCCAAGAATCCCGAGCTGTTGTTGTGCGACGAACCGACCGGCGCGCTGGACTATCCCACCGGTATCCGCGTGCTGGGGCTGTTGGCCGATTTGCAGCAACGGCTGGGCACCACCGTGGTGCTCATCACGCATAACCAGGCCATTGCGCCGGTGGCGGATCGGGTGGTGCGGCTGCGGAGCGGGCAGGTGGTCGAGGTCCGCGCAAACCCTCGCCGCACCCCAGCCGAGGAGATCGTCTGGTGAGCGTGCTGGACCGCAAGCTGGTGCGCGATCTTCGGGTCGCCGCCGGGCGGCTGGTGGCGGTGGCCAGCATCATGGCGGTGGGCGCAACCCTGTACGTGGCCCTGGGCACGGCGCATCACAACCTGTCGGTGGCCCAGCGGCGCTACTACCAGCGGTGCCGGCTGGCCGACTTCTGGATCGACCTCAAGAAGGTGCCGCTTGCGGAGTTGGAGCCGCTGTTGCGGCTGCCGGGAGTGGGCCAGATCCGGGCGCGGATCGTATTCCAGGTGCCGGTGGACCTGCCCGAGGCGGCCGAGCCGTTGGCGGCGCTGGTGCTGTCGCTGCCCGACGAGCGCCAGCCGGTGCTCAACGACGTGGTGGTGCGGTCGGGCAGCTATTTCACTGCGGAGCGGGAGAACGAGGTGCTGGTGGGCGAGGATTTCGCCCGGCATCACCATTTGCGGCCTGGCGACCGGGTGCATCTTGTGCTCAACCAGCGCCGGCAAGAGTTGGTGGTGGTGGGCACGGCCAATAGCGCCGAGTTCGTGTACGTGATCGGGCCGGGGATGATCACGCCCGACCCGGCCCGCTTCGGCATCTTCTACCTCAAGCACTCGTTCGCCGAGGAGGCCTTTGGTTTCGAGGGGGCGGCCAACCAGGTGGTAGGCCGGCTGGAGCCCGCGGCAGCCGCCGATGTGCGGCAGGTGCTCCGCCGGGCCGAGCAGATACTGGCCCCTTATGGGGTGCTGGCCACGACGCCGCTGGCCGACCAACTATCCAATCGTTTTCTGAGCCAGGAGATCGGCGGCCTGCGGACCTTTGCGGTCATCACGCCAGCGATCTTCCTTGCGGTGGCCGCGCTGGTACTCAACGTGCTCATGACCCGGCTGGCGCAGCAACAGCGGACGGTCATCGGCACGCTGAAGGCGCTGGGCTATTCGGACGGGGCGTTGTTCTGGCATTTGCAGAAGTTAGCGCTGGCCGTGGGGCTGGGCGGCGGTTTGGCCGGCTGTGTGGCCGGCGCCTGGCTGGCCGCATGGATGACCGGCATTTACCGCCAGTTTTTCCAATTTCCCGAGTTCGGCCAGGCCTGGGTCCCCCAGGCGCACGCGGTGGGGCTGGGGATCAGCGTGTTGTGTGCGGCGGCCGGGGCGCTGCGGGGCAGCCGGGCGGTATTGCGCCTGGCGCCGGCCGAGGCCATGCGGCCTCCGGCACCTCGCCAGGGCCGCCGCATCTGGCTGGAACGGCTGGGCACGCTGTGGCAATCGCTCGGGTCCGGCAGCCGACTGGTCCTGCGAAACATCGTGCGCAACCGGCTGCGGACCGCCGCAGGGGTGTTCGCCTCGGGCATGGGCGCGGCCGTGCTGGTCAACGCCTGGATGATGTTCGACGCCCCCTATTACCTCATGGATTTCCACTTCCGCGACATCTGGCAAAGCGACGTGGACCTGACCTTCCATGAGGAGCGCGGCCGCGAGGCCTGGGACGAAGCCGCACGCTTTCCCGGCGTGGCGCGGGCCGAACCGGTACTTTCGGTCCCCTGTACCTTTCGCCACGGCCCCTACGCCAAAAAGGGAACCATCATAGGGCTGTGGCCGGGGGCCCGGCTCACGGTGCCGCGGGATGAATCGGGCCGGCCGGTGGCGGTCCCCGCCGAAGGGCTCGCCATGAGCCGGGCCCTGGCCGACATGCTGCGCCTCGGCCTGGGCGATGCCGTGCTCGTGGAGCCGGCACGGGGCCTGCGCCGGCCCTTCCGCATGACGGTGGTTCGCATCCTGGAAGGTTACCTGGGGCTGGCCGTGTACGCCTCGCTGCCGAGGCTCAGTGCCCTCTTGGGCGAGGAGTTCGCGATGAACGGGGTGCAACTGGCCCTGGACGGTTCGGCCGCCGGGCGCCAGGCCCTGTACCGCTACCTCAAGCAACTTCCCGCGCTGCAAGGGTATTCGACACGCCAGGCGGCCTTGCGGGGGTTCGAGGATACCGTGCTCCGCACGCAGTGGGTGGTGCTGGCCCTTATGGTGCTGTTTGCCGGAACCGCCTTCTTCGGCAGTGTGCTGAACGCCTCGCTGGTCAGCCTGGCGGAGCGCCAGCGCGAGGTGGCCACGCTGTACGCATTGGGCTACGGCCCTTGGCGCATCGGCAGCCTGCTGTTGCGCGAAAGCCTGGTCACCACCCTTGCCGGCACGGTGCTGGGGATGCCGCTGGGCTATTTTCTGAGCGTGCTGACGGCCGTCGCGTACGCCAGCGAGATGTTCCGGCTGCCCATCGTCACGCGGCCGGCCACGTGGCTGGTTACATTGGCCTTGGGGGTGATGTTCGTTGCCGCGGCGCATCTGGTGGTGCAGCGGGCGATCCATCGGATGGCTTGGCTGGAGGCCATCAAGGCTCCCGAATGACAGGCCAACTGCTCCGGAAAGAAGCAAGCTAAAAGAAGCAAGCTATGAGAGTTCGCTGGCTGATTGTGGTGGTTGCCGTGCTGGCGGTGGCCGGCGGGTTGGCGGCCCAAAGGCTATTGCGCCTGCCGGTGGTGGAAGTGGTTGCCGCCAGCCGGGACCGCATTGCGCAGTATGTCGATGAGCGGGGTATAACGCGGTTGGAGCAGACGTACCCGATCGCCATGCCGGCCTCGGGGCGGGTGGCGGCGATCACCCTCGTTCCCGGCAGCCGGGTTTCCCGGGGGCAGGTGGTCGCGGAAATGGTGCAAACGGACCTAAACTTGGCCGTGGCCGAGGCCGAGGCCGCACTGGCCCGGCTGGATGCCGCCATCCGCGAAAGCGGCGATACCTCGGTGGAGGAGACGGCGGCCCGGCAGGCCGGCCAGCAGGTCGAGGCCATGCGTTCGGCCACCGAAGCCGCCGAGGCCCGCACCGCTGCCAGCCGCGCTCAAGCCGAGTTCGCCGACCGCCAATTCCACCGCGTCAAACGCCTGGCCGAAACCGGCGCCAGTACCGAAGACGAACTCGACCGGGCTGCGCTGGAGCAGGCCCAAAGCGAGGTCCTGGTGCGCCAGGACGCATTGCTCAGCGCTGCGATGCGGTCGCTCCAGGCAGCCACCGAACTGCTGCCAGTCCTGGTGCGGCAATACATCGACCGCAAGCGCCTGGCCGAGGAGGTGCTCCGGCGCCAGCGGGCCGAGGCCGCGGTGCGCCTGGAGCAGGCCCGCCTGGCCCGAACTCGCGGCAAGCTGGCCAGCCCCGTCGATGGCGTGGTGCTGCGCCGCTTCGTCAGTAGCGAAGGCTTCCAGCCCGCCGGCACCGTGCTCCTGGAGATCGGCCGCCTGGAGGACCTGGAGATCGAAGCCGAGGTGCTCACGGTCGAGGCGGTTCGCATCCGGCCGGGGCAGCCGGCCATCGTGTACGGCCCGGCGGTGGGCGATGTGCCGGCCCGCGCCGTGGTCCACCGCGCCGAGCCGGCCGCCTTCACCAAGATCAGCCCCCTGGGCGTCGAACAGCAGCGTGTCAAGGTCATCCTTCGCCTGGAGCCCCAAGACCTCCAGCGCCTCGTGCACCAGCAGGGCATCGGGCTGGGCTACCGGGTCCGCGTGCGCATCGAAACCGCCAGCCGGCAAAACGCCCTGGTCGTCCCGCGCTCCGCCTTGTTCCGCGGGGCGCAGGGGAACTGGCAGCTTGCCGCCGTGCGCCAAGGCCGCATCCAATTCGTCGATGTCCAGGTGGGGCTGCGCAACGACGAGCACGCGGAAATCCTCTCGGGCATCGAGGACCAACAGCCGGTCGTGGTGGCGCCGGAGGCCTGCCCTGCACCCGGTACCCGGGTTCGTGCGGTGCCGGTCGAACCCCAACCGGCTGGCTCCGCCCCTGCCGACGACGTGACGGCCCAAACCAGCCAATAAGAGCCTATCCCAAGAGGAACGATTTGGGCTACTGAGCACAGGGCCCGCAGCATCGGACGCGAACCAACAACACCGACATTCTGGAAGAGGCCCGAGGGCGCACCTGCCTTTTCTGCTCCGCGTTGTACTCGGCTACGCCTTGCCGAGGTGTCCGGCTGGGTTGGGTTGCCTTGCGAAGGGCCCGGGCTTGGTGGTTTGCGATTGCACCCGGCATGGGGTGCCATGGGCTCGAAGGGTGCTGAAGTTGCCTTTCGGGAGTTGGGTTCTAGAATTGCCGCGATCTCCGGCCATCGCCGCGTGCTTGCCGGGTGCGTGCAGAATCGACAAACGTAACTTGGCGGCTTGCGATTCGGTGGCCGGCTGCCCCGCAGTGCGCCGTGCGAGCCTGGCGATGAGTCTGCGGGGCGAACCATCCCGCCCGCGGGACGTTGGAAACGGGTCCCGCGTCGCCCACCGAACGTTGCTTGCCGAAGTTGGCGGATATGCCTTGCGGAAAGCGGGCTATCCTTCGTTGGTTGTTGCAGTTACGGCGTGGAGCCGGCTGGCGGTAGCGGGCCGGCAACAAGCCGATGAATCCTTCAATTGCGCCCTGGGGCGCAGGAGGCGACGGTGCAGCGCGAAGTGCAAAGGCCGCATCCGTGTCGCGGCAATACGCTGGTGGGGGCCAGCCGCCGCGAGTTCCTTACCGTGGGGGCCTTGGGGTTCCTGGGGTTCACCCTGGCCGACCTGCTGCGGGCCCAGAGCCAGGCGGCCGAAGAGAAGCCCGCCGCCACCCCCAGAGCCAAAAGTGTCCTGCACATTTTTTTGCCCGGCGGCATCGCCCACCAGGAATCGTTCGACCCCAAGCCCTACGCCCCGCTGGAGTACCGCGGGTCCTTCGGCGTGGTGAAGACCAAGATTCCGGGAGAGGTGTTCTGCGAGGTATTGCCGCAGACGGCCCAGGTGGCCGACAAATTGTGCGTCGTGCGCTCGATGACCCACGGCGAAGCGGCCCATGAGCGGGGCACGCACAACATGTTCACGGGGTACCGGCCCAGCCCGGCCATCGTGTACCCCAGCCTGGGGAGCGTGGTGAGCCACGAGTTGGGGCCTCGGGCCGACCTGCCGCCGTACATCTGCATCCCCAATGAGCCCACGCCGTATGCGGGGACCGGGTATCTGAGTTCTTCGTTTGGCCCGTTCAGTCTCGGGGCTGACCCGGCTGGCAGAGGTTTCAAGGTTCGCGATCTGACGTTGCCGCCCGGGGTGGACGAGCGGCGCTTCACCCGCCGCAAGACGATCCTGGAGGCCGTCAACGCCCACTTTGCCCAGGCCGAGAAGAAGGCCGACGCCGTGGTCGCCATGGGCACGTTTTACGAGCAGGCCTACAACCTCATCAGTTCGCCCAAGGCCCGCGAGGCGTTCAACATCGATGCCGAGCCGGCAGCTTTGCGGGACCAGTACGGGCGCAATGCGGCGGGGCAGCGGATGCTGATGGCCCGGCGGCTGATTGCCGCGGGTGTGCGCGTGGTGTCGCTCAGTTACGGCGGGTGGGACTTCCACACCGGGATCGTGCCGGGCACCAAGAGCCAGATGCCGGCCTTCGATCAGGCGTTCGCCGCCTTGATCCGCGACCTGGACCGCACCGGCCTGCTGTCCGAGACCATCGTGATGGTCTCCAGCGAGTTCGGGCGCACGCCGAAGATGAACCGCGATGCCGGGCGCGACCACTGGCCCAAGGTGTTCAGCATCGTGCTGGCCGGCGGCGGCTTCAAGCAGGGGATCATCTTCGGGAGTTCCAATGCCACGGCGGCCGAGCCCGATTCCGATCCCCTGGAGCCGCAAGACCTGTTTGCCACCATCTACCACCTGTTGGGAATCGATTACCGCAAGCGGCTTTTGGCGCCGGGCAACCGGCCGATCGATATCGTCCGGGGCGGAAAAGTCCGCACCGGGCTGTTGGCCTGAGCCGGCGAGGTGCACCAAGCGACTTGGCCTTGTCCGCGGGTGGAGATCGAGCGATGTGCATTGGGCGCTATCTGAGAAGTCTCTGGGTGGCAGGCGCGATCGCGCTGGCGGCGTATGTGCCGGCCGAGGCGGCCCGGCCGCATCTGGCCCGCATCGTGCCCTGCGGCGGCCAGCGCGGCACCGAGGTGGATGTGGTGCTTGCCGGCCAGCGTCTGGGCGACGCCCAGGAGCTGATGCTCTACGGGCCGGGCATCCGCGTCCTCAAACTGGAACCCAAAGGCGAGGATACCGTCCATGCCCGCCTGGCCCTGGCGGCGGATTGCCGGCTGGGCGTTCATGCGGTGCGGGTGCGGTCGGCCACGGGCATCAGCAACCTCCAACTGTTCAGCGTGGGCGCCCTGCCGGAACTCCAGGAAGCGGAACCCAACAACGATTTCGCCCAGCCCCAGAAAATCCCGCTGAACGTTACCGTAAACGGCGTGGTGCAGAACGAAGACGTGGACCATTTTCTGGTCGAGGCCAAAAAGGGGCAGCGCCTGTCGGCCGAGATCGAGGCCATCCGCCTGGGCCATACGTTTTTCGATCCTGCGCTGGAAATTCTCGATACCCGGCGCTACGTGCTGGCCGGGGCCGACGACACCCCCTTGGTCCGCCAGGACGCGGCGGTATCGCTGGTGTTGCCGGCCGATGGAAGCTACATCGTGCGCGTCCGGGAGAGCGCTTTTGGCGGGTCGGGCGATTGCCGCTACCGGCTGCACGTGGGCACCTTCCCGCGCCCGCTGGCGGTTTACCCGGCCGGCGCCCGGCCCGGCGAAACCCTGGAAATCCGCTGGCTGGGCGATGCCCTGGGCGAGCGACTCGAAAAGCTCACCTTGCCCAATGGCCTCGGGCTGCCTGCGGCGTTCAGCGTGCTGGCCCAGGAGGGGCAGGGCGTGGCCCCCTCGGCCAATGCGTTCCGCCTGGTGGACCTGAAAAACGTCCTGGAAAGCGAACCGAACGACACCCCTGCGCAGGCCACGCCGGCCGAGGCCCCCGCTGCGCTGAACGGTGTGCTGAGCAAGCCGGGCGACGTGGATTGCTTCCGGCTGCCGATCAAGAAAGGCCAGGTGTTCGACATCCGCGTGCATGCCCGCAGCCTCCGCACCCCGGTGGACCCGGTGCTGGCCGTGTTGCGGTCCAACGGTGCGGCTGTGGCCGCCAACGACGACACCGATACGCCGGATAGCTACGTGCGCTTTACCGCCCCGGAGGACGACCAGTACATCGTCCACATCCGCGACCAACTGGGTAGCGGCGGGGCCGAATTCGTGTACCGCGTCGAAGTGGCTCCGGTTCAGCCCCGATTGGTGCTGGCCCTGCCCGAGCGAAACCAGTTCGAGGACATCGTGGCCCCGGTGCCCGCGGGCAATCGCTTGGCCTTCTTGGTTAGTGCACAGCGCGAGGATTTCGGCGGGCCGGTGAGCCTGGAACTCAGGGGGCTTCCGCCGGGCGTGACGGCCGAGGTGGTCCCCTTCGGCCCGGACGATAGCACGGTGCCGGTGCTGTTATCGGCGGCCGCCGATGCCAAGCCCGCCGGGGCCCTGGTGGACCTTGTGGGCCGGCACCAGGAAGGCAACCTGGTGGTGGAAGGCCATCTGCGGCAGCGGACCTCGCTGGTGCGGGGGAACAACAACCGCGAGGTGTGCAATCACTATACCGAGCGGCTGGCCGCGGCCGTCACCCAGCCCGCCCCCTTCGCTTTGGAGATCGTGCAGCCCAAAGTGCCTTTGGTGCAGAGCGGCACGATGGAGTTGCAAGTTCGGGCCCACCGGCAGCCGGGCTTCCAGGCCCCGATCACCCTGCACATGCTGTACAACCCGCCGGGAGTGTCGTCGCCGGTGTCGGTAACGCTGCCTGAGGGGCAGAGCGAGGCCCGCATCCCCTTGACCGCCGATGGGGGGGCCACCATCCGCACCTGGAAGATCGCCGTGCTGGGCGAAGCGGTGGTGGGCAGCGGCCCGGTGATGGTGTCCAGCCAATTGGCCAGCCTGGAGGTGGCCGAACCGTTCTTCAGATTCCAGTTCCCGATCGTGTCCGTGGACCAGGGGCAATCGGGCGAACTGGTCGTCAAGGTGGACAAGAAGAAGGATTTTGCCGGCAAAGCCCGGGTGGAACTGCTGGGGATGCCGCACGGGGTGACGGCCGAGCCGCAGGAGTTCGCCACCGACGCCGGGGAGGTGCATTTTGTGCTGAAGACCTCGGCCGATTCGCCGCTGGGCCCGCACAAGTCGCTGGTGTGCCGGGCGGTGGTGATGGCCGAGGGCGAGCCCATCACCCACTTGATGGGCCCGGGCGAGTTGCGCATCCAAAAGCCGCTGCCGCCCAAAGTGGCGGCGGCTCCGAAACCTGCGCCGCAACCCGCGGCGCCCAAACCCGCCCCGCGGGCCCTGGGCCGCTTGGAAAAACTGCGACTGGAAAAACAACAAGGCAAGTCCCCGTAGGGTGCCTGCCTGGTAGGGTGCGTGCTCGGCACGCACCGAAAGTGTGCCGCCCATAGGGTGTGTGCTCGGCACGCACCAGGCGTAGCGTATGGCGGCAAGCTCTGCCTTCTTGCTGCCCGCAATGAGGCGGCGCTTTGGCCGCGTAAGAAAACCTCCCTCCTGCCGAAAACCACGCCTCAGCTTACGGGTGCGCGACGTATGTTTCGTCCACTGTGCGTTGTTCAGACACTCGTGTGGGTAGCGGGCGCAGCAGCCCAAGCCGTAGCCGGCGCTGCCCCGGCACGGATCGATTTCTATCCGCCCGACGTGCAGTTGGTATCCAGCCAGGCACGCCAGCGCTACCTGGGGGTGGCCACTCGTGCCGACGGGGTCACCGAAGACGTCACCGCCCGGGCCCAGGTGGCCCCGGCCGATGCCAAGATCGTCCGGGTGGACAAGCAGATCCTTTACCCGGTGGCCGATGGCCAAACCACCCTCGCCGTGCAGCTCGAGGGGCGGTCGGTCACGGTGCCGGTAGTCGTCAAGTCGGCGGCGGC
>JBBIQF010000244.1:0-9127 GCA_037442445.1 Planctomycetaceae bacterium | reverse complement strand
ATGGCATGTAGAGGAAAGAGCTGCAAACCCGCGAGTTGACTGGTCCAACCATATCAGGGTGCTGTGTGAGCACCAACCCGCGGCCGATCATCGGTGCGGGCTGTGGCGGATGAATCAGTGCTCGCAGAGCACCCTACTCGCTGGCCGCGAAGAAGAACGTCGGACGCGACGGAGCGCGTCCGTCCAGGCTCCTCCCGCCACCCCGGGCTCACGCCCGGGGCTCGTTGCCCACCGCCGGCTCGTCAATGCCGGGTCCCGGCCGGCGCTGATTTTAGCGCTGGTACATCACCGCGAAATAGTTTTCGCAGGCCATGTCGAAATACTCTTCCTTGAGCACCAGCGGCTCTTTGTGGTAGGAGCAATAGTTTCGGACTTGGAGGAGCAGGTCGCGGGGATGGCAGAAGCGGAAAGGCCGCCCGACCTCTTTATAGTGCCGGCGGATGAGGTACTCGACGGGTTCCGGCCGGTACTCGAAACCCAGGCGCGGCGCCAGGAATGCGAACAGATTGCGGAACTCTTCTTCCGTGGGGTCGAGCACTTCGATCTTGTAGGGAATGCGCCGCAGGAAGGCCTCGTCCACCAGGTCGCGGGGCTCTAGGTTCGTGGAGAACACCAGCAACTGGTCAAAGGGGACCTGGATTTTCTTGCCGTTGGGCAGATTGAGGAAATCGTAATGTTTTTCCAGGGGGACGATCCAGCGGTTGAGCAGTTCTTCGATGCGGATGCGCTGGCGGCCGAAGTCGTCGATCACCAGGGTGCCGCAGTTGCTTTTCAGTTGCAGGGGGGCCTCGCAGATACCGGTGGCGGGGTTGAAGGCGACTTCCAGCGAGGCCATGGTCAGCTCGCCCGCGGCGATGATGGTGGGCCGGCGGATGCGGACCCAGCGCTTGTCGATCCGGCGGGCATCGATCAGCCCGGGGGTGGCCTCGATGGGCACCTCCTGGTGGTTGACGGGGTCGAACAGGCGGATGATCTCGCCATCGACGCCCAGGGTGCGGGGAATCCACACATAGGGGCCGAAGGCGGCGGTTACCCGCTCGGCGATGCTGGACTTGCCGTTGCCCGGCGCGCCGTACAGGAACAGGCCGCGCCCGGAGTTGATGGCGGGCCCCAGCCGGTCGAGCATCTTGGGGCTGAGCAGGAGGTCGGCGAACGCCCGGCGGAGCGACTCGGCGCTGGGGTGCTGCTTGGTGAGCGACTGGGCCTCGACGGCGGCGATGTAGTCGGCCAGGGCGCCCGGCGCGCTGCCGAAATACGAGCAGTGCTGGGCCAGGCGCCGGGCCCGCTCGCGCCCCAGCTCGGTCAGCTCGTACTGGAAGTCGTTCATGGGGGCTGCGGCCCGGTGCACGACCAACTGGTCGTTCTTCATCTGCCACAGCAAGGCGTGCAGCAGCACGAAGGGGAGCTTGATTTGATCGGCGATCTCGCGCCCCGAGGCATCGCCGCGGGCCAGGAGGAACTTCAGCACCAGGGCCTCGACGTCGCTGTCGGAAAGCCCTGCCTGGCGGAACGATTCGGGTTCGATGGGCAGAAAGGTGTTGACATCTTCGGTGTCGTCGGGGGGCGGGGGATCGGCCGGGGGGGCTGGTCCGGTGCTCCCCTGGGTCAGTTGCTGGATGCGGCCCAATAGGGCTTCGAGCTTTTCGTCTTTGGCCTCGGCCTTTTGGGCGGGGGCAGTGTCGTGGTCGGGGGGCCGGGCCTCCAACAGCGACCAGGGATTCGCATCGCCCGGCGGCGAGGGCCGCGCTAACCGGGCCAACAGACTGTCCTGCGAAGGAGTGCTCATCGCTTGCTGACCGTACTGCAATCGGAGGTGCCGGACGACGAGGCTGCCCCGGCCCGGATGGCCGGCAAAGTACCATCCGCGCCATGCCCGCTTGTTCACCGAAACTCTACCTTTTGCCCCGCGGTGGTCAAACGCGGGAGGTTGGTGCTTTCTGGCCGTGTGCCGGGGGCTTATAATGCAGTGTTTTGGCATTGTCCGGCCGAGGGGACCGTGGAGTGGAAGGCGTCGTGGTTGGAGCGAGCCCCGTTTGCCCCGCGAAATGCCGCATCGGGGCGGTCCGCTATTTGAATGCCTGGCCGCTGACATACCGCCTGCACCAGTTCCTGCCGGAAGCCGAGGTGGTGTACGATTTGCCGAGCCGGTTGGCGGATGCCCTGGGCGCGGGCCAACTGGACGTGGCGATGATCCCTTCGGTCGAGTGCCTGCGGATTGCCGGGGCACGGATACTGTCGGACGCTTGCATCGCGACGGCCGGGCCGGTGCAAAGCGTCAAGCTGTACGGGCGGTGTCCGGTCGAAAAGGTGCGGACGGTTGCCCTGGACGAGGGGTCGCGGACCAGCGCGGCGCTGGTACGGATTTTGCTTAAAGAGCGGTTTGGATTGGCCCCCCGGTGGGAGCGGTTGCCCATCGGCGCGGCGCTGGAGGAGACCCCGGCCGACGCCGTGCTTTTGGTCGGCGACCGCGGCCTGTTGCCCCCCCAGGGGCGGTGGGCGTTCATCTGGGACTTGGCCCAGGAGTGGGCCCGGTGGACGGGGCTGCCGTTTGTGTTCGCCACGTGGGTGGCCCGACCGGGGGCGCAACTAGCCCATTTGGCCGGCCCGCTGGCCGCCGCACGCGATGCCGGTTTGCGCTCGCTGGACGAGATCGCCGCCAGCGCTGCCCCGGTCGTGGGGGTCCCGTATGGGCAGTGCTTGGCGTACCTGCGGGACCACTTGGCGTATCGGTTGGGCCCCCAAGAACGCCGGGGTATGGATCGGTTTTGCCACCTGGTCATCCAACACGGCTTGGCGCCGGCGGAGGCGCGATTTGTCTTCGATAACGGCCATCCTTGAGCGCGCGGTCGAGGGCCGCCGCTTGACCCCCTCGGAGGGTCTGCGGCTGTTGGAAGGCGCGGAGCTTTCGGAACTGGGAGAAGCCGCCGACGCGGTCACCCGCAGGCTCCATCCCGAGCCCTGGCGGACGTACAACATCGACCGCAACATCAACTACACCAACATCTGCGTGGCCGGTTGCCGGTTCTGCGCGTTTGCCAGAAAGGCCGGCGACGCAGACGGTTACGTGCTGGACCGGCAGACGCTGTACCAGAAGATCGAAGAGACGATAGCACTGGGGGGCAACCAGATACTCCTTCAGGGCGGGCTCAACCCGCAGCTACCACTTTCGTGGTACGAGGAGCTACTGCGCGACATCCGCGAACATTTTCCGCAGATCAACGTCCACGGGTTCAGCCCGCCAGAGATTTTCTATCTTTCCAAGATTTCTCGCTTGCCTGTAAGCACGGTGTTGGGCAGGTTGCGCGACGCGGGGCTGGGCAGCTTGCCGGGCGGGGGGGCAGAAATCCTGGTGGACCGGGTCCGCGACCTGTTGAGTCCCGGCAAGGTGACGGCCGACCAGTGGCTGGACGTCTGCCGCCAATGGCACCGCCTGGGGGGGCGGGGCTCGGCGACGATGATGTTTGGGCATATCGAAACCCTGGCCGAGCGCATCGAGCATTTCGAGCGCCTCCGCCGCCTGCAGGACGAGACGGGCGGCTTTACCGCGTTTATCGCCTGGACCTTCCAGCCCGGCAATACCGCCATGGCCGACGTGCACAAGCAGGGTGCTTTTGCGTATTTGAAAACTTTGGCCGTGGCCCGACTGTATCTCGATAACTTCCCGAACATCCAGGCCAGTTGGGTAACCCAGGGGATGCGGATCGGCCAGTTGGCCCTGCGGTTCGGGGCCAACGACATGGGGAGCCTCATGATCGAGGAGAACGTGGTGGCGGCGGCGGGGACATCGTTCCGCACCACGGAGGAGGAGATGCGGGCGGTCATTCGCGAGGCCGGCTCCATCCCGCGCAAACGGAACGTCTTTTACCAGCTCATCGACGAACCCCCCACCGACCCGCCCGAGGTGGTAAACTTACCGAAGACGCCCACCCGGGCAGGTTCCGGCCGGTAAGTCCGGCCCCAGTGCGCTTGGGGTGAGTTGCGCAATGGGGCGTGCAGCCGGCCTGCCCTGTTTTAGGCCCGTAGTGTTCCGGGCCGGGCCGCGTGCGTTTGATCCAGGCCGTGCTACCGGTGGGGCGATGCCGCCCGCCGGGGATGATGCCGGGCGTAGTGGCCCGGCCGGTGCGCCCGGGGACGTTTGGCCGAGATGACCCGATGATCCAGGTTCGCGGACTGACAAAACATTACCGGGACCTTCGGCGGGGGCGTTTGGTGGCGCTGGACGGCATTAGTTTCGCGGCCAACGAGGGGGAGATTTTCGGGCTGTTGGGTCCCAACGG
The DNA here is from genome assembly GCA_037442445.1 of Planctomycetaceae bacterium. Taxonomy (GTDB): domain Bacteria; phylum Planctomycetota; class Planctomycetia; order Pirellulales; family Thermoguttaceae; genus JANLFZ01. Next base: position 4,850 of record JBBIQF010000244.1, on the reverse strand, counting down.
CGCGGGCAAGACCACGACGCTGCGGATTCTGAGCACGGTGCTGCGGCCCACGGCCGGCACCGCCCAGATCAACGGTTACGATGTGGTCGAGCAGGCCGCCGAGGTGCGGCGGCAGATCGGATTCATGTCGGCCAACACGGCCGTGTACGACCGCATGACCGCCTGGGAGATGGTGGAGTACTTCGGCCGGCTGCACGGCATTGCGCCTGGGGCGTTGCGGGAGCGGATGGAGCAGTTGTTCGACCGCTTGAAGATGAACGACTTCCGCGACCTTTTGGGGGCGAAGATGTCGACGGGCATGAAGCAGAAGGTCTCGATTGCCCGGGCCATCGTGCATGATCCGCCGGTGGTCATTTTGGACGAGGCCACGGTGGGGCTGGACGTGCTGGCTGCCCGGGCCCTTTTGGAAACCGTGGCCGAGTTGCGCAACCACGGCAAGTGCGTGGTGTATTCGACCCACATCATGCGCGAGGCGGAAAAGCTGTGCGACCGCGTGGCGATCATTCACCGCGGGCGGATCCTGGCCCAGGGCAGGCTGGCTGAACTCCGCCAGCGGTACGGCCAGGAGGACCTGGAGGAGCTTTTCTTTCAGTTGGTATCGGAGCACGAGGCCGGCCCGGAGCCCGCCGCGGCGGAAGCGTTATGAACTGGACCAATGTGAAGCTCATCCTGGGGCGGGAAATCCGCGACCAGCTCCGCGACCGGCGGACGATGTTCATGATTGTGGTCATGCCGGTGCTGTTGTACCCGCTGATGATGAGCGTGGCCAAGATCAGCCAGCTTGCGGAGGAGCGGCCGGCGCGGGTGCTGGTGCTGGGGGCCCGCTATCTGCCCGAGGACCCGCCGCTGGTGGAAAACAACCGTTTCGCCCCGGGGCTGTTCTCGGCGGGGGAGAAGCGGCGGCTGTTGGAGCTGGTGTTCGAGGGGGACGAGCCGGCCAGGCCCGGCCAGCCGGCACCGGACCTGCGGCTGCGGGCCAAAGCTGCTGTGCTGGAGGGGCAGTGCGAGGTGGCGCTGTACATCCCGCCGGACTTCGCCGATCGCCTGGCCCGGTTCCAGGAAGCGGTGCGCCAGCAGGTGGCCGAAAGCCTGACCCGCTCCGGCAGCGCGCCGGTGCCGTGGGCGCTGGCGACGCCTGTGCCCCGGCCTGAGGTGTTCTACAGCACCGCGGAACGCCGCTCGCAGACGGCCTTCGCCTTGTTATCGGCGGTACTGTCGAAGTGGACGGAGAGCATCGGCCGCCGCAGCCTGGAAGCCGCCGGGGTGCCGCAGGGCGCGGCGACCCCGGTGGAGGCCGAGGCGATCGACGTGGCCGAGGAGACCGGCCACCGCGGCGCCGCTTTGTGGGCCTCGACTTTGCCGGTGCTGTTGGTCATTTGGGCCTTGACCGGCGCCTTCTACCCGGCTGTGGACCTGTGTGCCGGGGAAAAAGAACGGGGCACCCTGGAAACGCTGCTTTCCAGCCCGGCGGGGCGCGGCGAAATCGTGCTGGGCAAGCTGGCCACGGTCATGCTCTTCAGCAGTTTGACCACGGTGCTGAACCTGGGCGGCATGGTGCTGTTGGGCACCATGGTGTTCGCACGGGGATTCGGCACCCCGCCGGCACCGGCGCTGGTGTGGCTGCCTGTGGCCCTGGTTCCGATCTCGGCCCTGTTCAGCGCGTTGTGCCTGGCTTTGGCGGCCTTGGCCCGGAGCACCAAGGAGGGCCAGTACTATCTGACGCCGCTATTGCTGCTGACCTTGCCGCTGGCCGTGGTGCCGGCGGTGACCGGCATGGAATTGAATCTGGGCAACAGCCTCCTCCCAGTGACCGGCATCGTGCTGGTGCTCCGCGAGGCCCTGGCAGGCAACGGCTGGCAGGCGGCCCAGTTCCTCCCGCCGGTCGTCGCGGTAACCGTGGCAGCCTGCGTTATGGCGGTCCGCTGGGCGGTGGATCAGTTCAATAAGGAATCGGTGCTGTTCCGGGAGGGGGAGCGGCTGGAGTTGCGCCTGTGGCTGCGCCAGGTGGTCCGCGAGCGTGGCCCGCGCCCCACCCCCGCGGCAGCACTTTTGTGCGGTGTATTGATCCTGGCCGTGCAGTTCTTCCTGGGCATGGCGGCGCGCGTGCCGGAAAGCTTCACCGAGTTCGCTGCCACCACCCTTGTCACGCAGCTTGCGGCGGTGGTGGCCCCGGCGGCCATTCTTGCGGTGATGCTCACCCGCGACCCCCGGGGCACGCTGTTGCTGGGCGGGGCACCGTGGCGGAGCATCGGGGCGGCAGTCCTCCTGGCTGCCGCCCTCCAGCCCCTGGCCCGCCAACTAGAACAAGCGGTGCTGTGGCTGTACCCGCTGCCCGAGTCGGTGGGCGAGCAGGTGGCCCGGTATCTGGCCGTGCTCCAGCATGCCCCCCTTTGGCAACGGGTGCTGGTGCTGGCTCTGGTGCCGGCCCTGTGCGAAGAACTGGCCTTCCGCGGCTTTATCCTTTCGGGGTTCCGGCAGTCGGGGGCCAAATGGCGGGCGATCGTGTGGACGGCCGTACTTTTCGGCCTGAGCCACCCCATCCTCCAGCAGTCGCTGGTCAGTGCCACGCTGGGCATGGTGATCGGATTGCTGGCCTGGAACACCGGCAGCCTGTGGCCCGGCGTGGCCTTCCACTTCACCCACAATGCCCTGATGGTGGCGGGCCAAGGGCTGGCCGACTGGCACGCCCGCTGGCCTGCGCTGGACTACCTTTACCAGCCCAGCGAAGGCGGCCGCCTGGAGTACACTTGGCTGGCGCTGGGGTTGGGAACGGCCCTTGCCGCGGGCCTGGTGTGGTGGTTCGAGCGCCGGGGTGCCGGGACCCGGCAAAACGCGCTGCCTGCGGTGGGGCAGGATGCATCGGCCCTGGCTGCCGAGCCGTAAGTGCTTGCACGCACGCCCGCTGCCCCGGTACCTACCGGGCTTCGCCCTCCGGCAGAACTTCCACCTTCACCAGGTGCGAGGTTTGCTGGGCATCCAACGGCAAGCGGATTTCGATGCGGCCCTCGGCCGGCTCGGCCCGGCCGTCTTTGCGGTACGGGTTGTGGGGCAAAGCCGGCCAATGGAGCGTGGCCACCGGAGGCAGGTGCAGGCGGAATCCGGCGTACGTCACCTGGCCCCCCACCTGCCGGGCGTCCAGGGCAACGGGCTTAGGGCCGATCGTCACCACCTGGCCGCTTCCGGTGGTCAAGCGCCGGCCCATGCGGGGCGGAATCGTCAGATGGGCGGCTGCGGGGAGGTTTCCCATACCCGCCGCCTCCAGCCGGCATTGCAGCGTGCGATCATCCAGGATGTGCAAGCGGACGCGGCAACTGGCCGGGCCGTAGGTCAGGTCCAGCCCCGGTTCCGGCTCGACGACCAGCGTGGCCCGCGAGGGGACATGGTACAGCGGGCCTTTGGGGGTGAACACGGGGTTCTCGTCGCCGGGCCGATGGGCCAACAGGGCCATGTCGCCCACCGTGAAGGTGCTCCAGGCCGGCTGGAGCTTGGTATTGCCGCCGCCAAGAATCACGCCGGTGGCGTCGTGATACACGCTCAGCAGGTTCTGGCGGTCCTGGATCCACCGCGAGGCCACCACCGGCGATGTATAGGCCGAAAGGCACACGAACCAGGGCCCCTGGCGGACCGTCACCGCCCGGGGGATCCCCCCTTCGGCCAGCACCGACGTTTGCCGGGCGGCGGCCGCGGCCGGTTCCTCCACCGGGCCTTCCTGCCCGTAAAGCACCAGCGAGGCCAACACATCGGCATCCAGGCGGTCCATTCCCGCAACGGCCCATTGCTGCTTGAGATATGCCCGCCCCACGGCCGAGCACGTGAAGCCCACGTTGCCCTGGGCCGCGGCCTCGGGCAGCGGCCGGTTGGAATCGGCGCTGGGGAAGAGCATTTCCAGGGGGTTCCGGCCGTCGATCGTCTCGACCGCCTGCCCGCTGGGATACGTGAACTGCCGGTGAAACCGGGCCGCCTTCTCCAAAGCCGGCAGCACCGCGGCATCGCCCGATAAGGCGTAGTAGGTCCCCAACGCATCGACGTACACGAAGTTGTAGCGGACGACCGGGCCGCCCCCCTCGGCCCAGTAACCTCCTTCCGCTTGTGCAGCCGCCACGCGACGCAGAAAACCTTCCGCCTGTCGGCACCACTCGGGCCGCTGGAGGATTTTCCCGGCAGCGTATAGCCCCATGGCGTGATGGGCGGGGATGTTGTGTACCGCGTGCAACTCGTGCCGGCTGATGCCCGTGTAGCCCAGCACCAGCGCTTGGGTCCAGCGCTGGCGGGCTTCGGCCGGCATGTCGCTGGCAATCAGACCAAAGGTGCGAATCCACCGGGAATAGGTCCACGGCATCCAGATCATGCCCCACGTGCTGCCATCCTTTTTCTGGAATACCCACCGGCCTTGGGAATCGGACTTCTCGATCAACAGGTCGCCTGCCTTGATGATCACCCGCAGCAACTCGGGCGACTTGTAGTATCGATTGCCTTGGCCGGCCGTGGCATAAGCCACCGCCAGCGGATACATCGCATGTTGGTCGCCGCAAATCCAGATGCCCGTGCCAAAACGGCCTGTCTTGGCGTCATAGGTTTCCAGGATGCCCGGCACCTTTTGCACCAGGCGCGCCAACAGCTCCGCTTTGTAGCGGAACTCTTCCCCCTGGCCAGGACGCACAAGGGCCGAGACGCCGACCAACGCCGCAAGCAGAACGCGGGCCATGGCAGACCTCCAGACCAGCGTGTAGGGTGCGTGCTTAGCACGCACGTGCACCGGAGGAAGCACCAATGACGAATGACGAATGTCGAAAGTCAAATGACGAATGACCAATGACCAAGTACCAATGACCAATGATCAAATCCCAATG
>JBBIQF010000243.1:0-9189 GCA_037442445.1 Planctomycetaceae bacterium | reverse complement strand
GCCGTAGGGTGGGTGCTTTGCACCCACGTGGATCATGTGGGACGCGCGTGCCGAGCACGCACCCTGCTTTGGCTTTGCGCCCACGTAGACCATGTGGCCCGTGCGCGCAGCGCACGCACCCCACGGGCAAAAGAAAAGGGGCGCGGTCTGCCCACCGCGCCCCGTCGATTCTCTGCGAACATGCACCGGGGGCTTACGCCCCCGGCTCATGCAACCGGCACGAAACTAGAAGTTCGCGCCCACGGACTCGCCGCCGTTGATGCTGCCCAAGGCACCCCAGACGCCATAGGGGCTGGGACCCGTCGGGTTGGACGAGCACTGCACGGTGGAGTTGCCCGCGTTGATGGTCTCGGAGATGAACCGGACCGAGCCGTCGGCCATGGCCACATTCACGCCACCGGGGTGGAAGCTGTCGGGCGGGAAGATTTCGTACCACCCCCATTCGCCGCGGCTGTCGCTGCACGCGACCGAGTTGGGAGGCAGTACGGTGTTGAAGCCCTGGCAGGTGGGGCCGCCACCCGGCCACCACATGCCGCGCCGCGTCTCCCAGCCGACCCCGTTGGGGATGATGGTCTGGTTGGGGCCTTTGTGCACCAGGCATTCGGCCGGCGAGGTGAATCCGCCGTCGCCCCAATAGTCGCCGTGGATCTTGTTGTGGAAGGCCGAGTTGCCGATGGTGTGCTCGCTGAAGGCCACGGTATTGCTCGTGCCGTCGACGATCTCCGCCATCTTGCAGTAGTAGAAGCGGCGGCTGAAGATGCCGCGGATGGCACCGCCGCCCCACATGTCGGCGCACTTATCGCCGAAGCTGGCGCAGTAGTTCACCCGGCCTGTGTCGTTCCACCAGCCGGCCGACTTCTGCACGCCGTCCGACGGGCACCGCAGCGTGGGGATTTCCACGTGCCAGGGCGGATAGCCGTTGGCGCTACCCAGGTCCGATTCGATCCAGGGGGCCGGCCCGAAAGGCGGATAGGTGATACTCCCCGCGGCGCCGGTCTGGTGGTTACGGCCTTGGGTGCGGGTAGCGACCATGGCGTACAGGGCGGCCTGTTCCATGAACGGCGCCATGCCCACGAACGGCCCCTGCTGGCCCATGTTGCTCATGTACGGGTCGCCGGTATCGGTACCGCCGAACCCCGTGGGAAATGCCTTGTAGTTGTCGTGGTAGTTGTGGGCCGCCAGCATGATCTGCTTGAGGTTGTTCGTACACTGGCTGCGCCGGGCGGCCTCGCGGGCTGCCTGAACCGCCGGCAACAACAGGGCAATCAAGATGCCGATGATGGCGATCACCACCAACAGTTCCACCAGCGTGAAACCACGCCGTAGCCGCGAAAGAATCGCTGCAAACATAAACGCTTCCCTCGAAAATGGGATGAAATAGGAACCGGCCCTTCACCCCTGCGGCAACGCACCGCACCAAAGGGGCCGACATACCTTCCGAATCCGATCAACCGCTGGCCGGTCCGAAATGCCCCCCGGTAACCGTGCGCCCTTTACCATAAGCATATTCGACCGTTCAAGCGGGTCAACCGGAATGCGAGTTTTGGGCCTTTTTTCAGCCCGGCCACTCTTCTCCGTCCGGCAATCGGTGAATCCCGACCCACCCCGGCTCGGGGCAATATGTGGCGCCCGTCGCAGGGCACACCGCGGGGTGGGCCAATACAACGCTTTGGCGGCACAAGCCCAGCAGAGCGGTTCTGCCTGGCGGTCCGAGGGGCCGGGAGCAGTGTGCCACTATTTCTTTTCCGCCGGGCCTGCGGCACCGCCGCTGGTCATGTCGAACGTGAACTCGTTCTTGCCCGTGGCGGTCACCTCGGCCGTGAAGCCCGACGTCGCGGCGTTGCCATACCTGGCGGGCAGCTCGTCCTGCACCTTGGGAGGGGTCTTGATGAAAGCCGCGCTACCGCCCTTGGCCATCTTCTCTTGGATGGCCTTCATGGCCTCTTCCTGGGTCTTAGGGGCCTCAGCCGGACCGGCGGTAGTCCGCTTGGTGATGGCCACCTTGTACTTGCCGGGGACGGCTCCGGGGCCCCCGCCAGCGGTCGTCAGCTCGAAGGTGCCATCGCTCTTGGTTACCCCGGAGGCGGCCCGGCCAGCGCTATCCTCCGGGGCGAACTGCACCGTAGCCCCTTCCACGGGCTTGCCGTCCAAAGTGACTTTGCCTTTGACCGGCACGGTCTTGACGCCCGAGGCCCCGCCCCCACACCCGATCATTGCTGCCAAAACGGCTGCGACACCAATACCTGTCCACCAACGCGACATGAAGGGACTCCTTGGAGAACGCATAGGCCCGTGCCTCGCCCCGACGACCAAACGACGAGCCGATCGCCACCGAGCCAAAGGCGAACCACGGGGAAATGCTTCGGCAGGGGTCGTCGGCGGGCGGCCGAGCTACGCCAATAGGCTTACTCTTTGTTTGGGCGTTGTCAAGAGGCGCTGGGCAAAGGGCGGGACGACGTGCCGGTGCGGGTGGCGTGGGGGGACGCCGAGCGTGGCCCGCCATCGACGGACGCGCTCTGTCGCATCCGATGTGATTGGTCGTGGGCGATGCCGTATCCGGGGTGTTTGCAATCGCGTCGAGGTCTGGCGCGCAACGCGCTGGCCACGACGGAGCGTGGCCCTCCATGCGAGCGTGGCCCGCCAAGAAAGGCCGCGCTGTGCGACGATGACCCGTTGGCGGCGGACCTGAAGGCCCGCCCCGGGCTCGGTGCTCGCTGCTATTCGCCGGGCGCCCCTGAGCACCGTATCCGAGGCCACCGCGGGCCGGTATAACCACAAGTCCCCCGATGTTCGGTGTTTGTTGCGATGCATGGTATCTGGTTGAGCCTTGCGCTGGTTGCGGTCACGGCGGTCTGGGGGGCGACGTTCGCAGTGGTCAAGGACGCCGTGGCCCAATACGGCGTCATTTCGTTCTTGGCGGTCCGGTTTGCCGTGGGTACCATCGGGCTGGTGCCGTTGGGGGCGGGCCGGCTGGATCGCCGGTCCATCGCGGCCGGCAGTGTGGTGGGGGTCGCGCTTGCGGCGGGATACCTGTTCCAGACATTCGGGTTGCGCTGCACCTCGGCCACCAATAGCGGCTTGATCACCGGGTTATTCGTGGTTTTTGCGCCTTTGTGGAACCGGGTACTTTTCGGGGTCCGCACCTCGCGCTTGGTATGGGGGGCGATCGCACTAAGCCTGGTGGGACTTCTGCTGTTGGCGGGCACGGGGCCCGACCCGCTGGCGTGGGGCGACGTGCTCACTTTGGGTGCCGCGGCGTCGTTCGGCTTACAGATCGTGCTCTTGGGGCGATTCAGCAAACAGCACGACACCCTTGCGCTGGCCCTGGCCCAGGTCGGTGCCGCCGCCTTGTTTTTTTTCTTCGCCTGGCCATGGGTGGAGCCCTTGGTGCCGCCCCCCGCCCGGGTTTGGCCAGCGATCCTGCTGACCGGCGTCGTGGCCACCTCGGTGGCATTCGCGGTGCAGACTCTGGCGCAGAAGCGGATTCCGCCGGCCAGGGCGGCGGTCATCTTTGCTTCGGAATCGGTGTTCGTGATGGTGTTCGGCTATGCGTTGGCGGGCGACCGCCTCTCGGGCAGCCAGTGGCTTGGGGCGGTGGTGATGATGGTAGCGGTGGGCCTTTCGGAGGCGGCGGGTATGCTAGGCTTGGCAGGCAGAGCCCGGCAGGCCGAGGGCCCCCTGGCCCAGACACCCGGAAGCCAAAGCTAGCCTGGCAGCCGCCAAACGCGGGTCCATACCGCCAGCTAGCGGGCGATCCCTTCAGCCGGAAGCTGACCGTCGTTTGGCGACTTGGCGGGCGGAACCTTTCGATCGCCGCTGGCCGGCCACAACGGCCCATGGGCCGCGCGCTTGAGCCGCTCCAGGCCCGTTGTTAGACTAGGGTTTAGGAACAGAGATCGCGTGGCACCCAGTTTGCGGGCCGTTGATGGCAGACGCGCGGGCGGTTGGCATTGACCTGGGAACCAGCAACTCGGCCGTGGCTTGGGTCGATGAGTCGGGCCGCTCGGTCATGCTTCGCAACTCGGAGGGCGACATCCTCACGCCCAGCGTGGTGCTGTTCGACGACGCCGAGATTGTCGTGGGCAAGGAGGCCAAACGGCTGGCCCCCTTATACCCCGACCGGGTGGCAGAATGGGTCAAGCGCGACATGGGCCAGCCGGTGTACTCGCGGCCCATTCGGGGGGAACGGCTGCCTCCGGAAGTCATTCAGGCCTGCATTCTCCGAAAGCTCAAGGCCGACATCGTCGCCGCGCTGGGCCCGCATCACAAGGCGGTCATAACGGTGCCCGCGTACTTCGACGAACCCCGGCGCAAGGCCACGGCCGACGCTGGCGAAATGGCTGGCCTGAGTCTCTTGGATATCGTCAACGAGCCCACGGCAGCGGCTTTGGGGTTTGGCGAAGTGCTGGGGTACCTTTCGCCCCAGGGCAAACCGCTGGGCGAGATGGTGGTGATGGTCTATGACCTGGGGGGCGGCACCTTCGATGCCACGCTCCTGCGCCTGGCCGCGGGCGACATCCGCACCCTGGCCACCGATGGCGACGTCCAGCTTGGCGGCCACGATTGGGACACGCGCCTGGTCGATTATGCCGCCGCGGTGTTCCAAAAGACCCACGGCTGCGACCCGCGGGAAGACCCGGCCAGCTTGGCGCGGCTGTATTCAGCCGCGGTCGAGGCCAAACATACCCTCTCGGCACGCACCCGCACCGTCTTGCGTGTGGAACATGCCGGCCGGGTGTGCGATGTGCCCATCTTCCGCGAGCAGTTCGAAGAGATGACCGCCGACCTCTTGGAGCGCACCGCCTACACCACCCGGCAACTGCTTCAGGCCGCGGGCGTGCGCTGGAGCGATGTTTCGCGGATCTTGCTGGTCGGCGGTTCGACCCGCATGCCCATGGTGGCACGCATGCTCCAGGAACTGAGCGGCCGCGTGCCGGACCGCACGGTCAATCCTGACGAGGCGGTGGCCCGAGGGGCCGCCATTTATGCCCGGTATCTGCTGTTGGCCGATCGCGGGCCGGGTGCCGTGCCGTTTCGGGTTACCAACGTCAACGCGCACAGCCTGGGTGTGGAAGGCATCGATCCCCAAACCCTGCGCAAGGTGAACATCATCCTCATACCCCGCAACACCCCGTTGCCGGCCAAGGCCACCGAGCGGTTCATGACCAAGGCCGAAGGCCAGCGTTCCATCGTCATCAAGTTCCTGGAGGGCGAAAGCTCGTTGCCCGGCGAATGTACCGCCATTGGACGCACGGTCATCCGCGACTTGCCGGCGGGCCTGCCCAAAGGCTGGCCCATCGAGGTGACGTTCGAATATCAGCGCAATGGCCGGCTAACGGTGCACGGCGTAGTGCCGGGAACGGACCGCCAGGTGGTGCTCGACCTGGAGCGCGATGCGGGCCTGTCGCAGGAGGGCATTGCGCGCTGGAAGCAAGCCGTGGCCGGGGGCGCCGGCTTCGATGCCTTCGAGGAGATGGTGCAGGAGGTGTTGAACCTGCCTGCATGGGCCCGGCCGGCCGAACCAGCCGGCCAGGGGGCGGGCGGCGGGCCGGGGGCATGGGAGTTATCGTCGCAGCCGGCCGGCTTGTTCGCGCGGGCCCCCAGCCCCGATCGGGTGGCGGAGAACGCCCCGCAAGTGCCCCGGCCCGTGGTCGAGGCCGAATTGGCGGCCCGGCCAGCCGGCCCGGAGCTGCCGGCCAGCGGCTTTCACTCGAAGCCCACGCCTTTGTATGGGTCGGCTTTGTATGGGACGGCCACGGCCGGCAGCACAAGGGACCAGGGCGAAAAGCCCAGGGCCGCCGCCCCATCGCCCGACAGCTCGCCTCCTCCTTTGCCCCTGGGAGCGCCCCGGCTGGCCGCAAGCGACGGGACTTCTGCGCCCGCCCGGCCAGCGCCTGCCAAGGGCCAGCCGCGCCGGGCCGACCCAGGAGTGGTCTTCGAGCCGGTGGACGAGCCGGCCCAATCGGGCCGAAGCGCCCTCGGCCGCATCGTCCACGTGGCGGGCGTGATCCTCTCGGGGCTGCTGGGCATCGCGGTAGGGTACGTGTTGATTGCCTGGTTGTTTCCCGGACGGGTCCCGCGATTCTGGTAGTGCCATGAGCACCAGCGTTCCGGCAGTGGGGATCGATCTGGGAACCACCTTTTCGGTGCTGGCGTACTTGGACCCCAGCGGGCGCCCGGTAACGGTCGTCAATGCCGAAGGCGAGCGCTCCACGCCCAGCATGGTGCTCTTCGACGGCGAGGAAGTCATCGTGGGCAAGGAGGCGCTGAAGGCGCTGGCCACCGAGTCGGACCGCGTGGCCGATGGCGCCAAGCGCGACATGGGCCGCCGCGTTTACCACAAAATGATCGGCGGCAAGCACTACCCGCCGGAGGTCATCGCGGCATTCATTCTCAACAAGCTGCGGGTCGATGCGGCGGCGCAGATCGGCCCGTTCACCAAGGCCGTGATCACCGTGCCCGCCTACTTCGACGAGCCGCGGCGCAAGGCCACCCAGGACGCAGGCTACATGGCCGGGCTCGAAGTCATCGACATCATCAACGAGCCCACCGCCGCCGCCATCGCCTTCGGCGTGCAGCAGGGCTTTGTGCGCCCCGGCGACGACCGCAGCCGGCCCCAAACCGTGCTGGTGTACGACCTCGGCGGCGGCACCTTCGATGTGACGGTGATGGAAATCCGCGGCCGGCGATACGTCACCCTGGCCACCGACGGCGATGTGCAGTTGGGCGGCTACGACTGGGACCAGCGCCTGGTGGACCTCGTGGCCGAAAAGTTCATCCGCCTCCACCATGTCGATCCGCGCGAGGACCCGGCCGCGGCAGGCAAACTGTGGCGGGACTGCGAGGACGCCAAGCGGACGCTTTCCACCCGGCCCAAGGCCATCGTCCCCTGCCAGTACCGCGGCTTTGCCGAGCGGATCGACGTCTCCCGCGCCGAGTTCGAGGAAGCCACCCTGGACCTCGTGGACCGCACCCGGTTCACCATGACGCAGGCCTTGAAGGCGGCCGGCCTGGACTGGTCGCGCCTGGACCGCATCCTGCTCACCGGCGGCTCGACCCGCATGCCCATGGTGCGGAACATGGTCCGCCAGGTGTCGGGCAAAGAGCCCGATACCTCCATCGCCGCCGACGAGGCCGTGGCGCACGGGGCGGCCTTGCGGGCCGGGCAGATTCTGGCGGCCGGCCAGGGAAAACGCCCCCTGTTCCGCATCCGCAACGTCAATTCGCACAGCCTGGGCGTGGTGGGGGTCGATCGGCTCACCGGCCGCAAGCGAAACGGCATCCTTATTCCCCGCAATACCCCCATTCCCGCCACCGCCCGAAGGACCTTCCGCACCCGCCAGGACAACCAGCGCTCGATCCTGGTCGAGATCGTCGAAGGCGAGAACCCCTCGCCCGAAGAATGCACGCTGATCGGCCGGTGCACCATCCGCAAATTGCCCCGCAACCTGCCGGCCCGATCGCCGGTCGATGTGCTCTTCCATTACGAGCCCAACGGCCGGCTGACCGTCAAAGTGAGCGTGCCCAACACCACTGCTCAGGTCGAGACCCGCTTTACCCGCGAGAACGGTTTGCCCAAGGAGCATTTGGACGGCTGGCGGCGCTACATCAGCGGGGCCGAGCCGACCGACTACGCGTAATCGCCCCCCGGCTAGCCCCAAGCGCCGGGGCGAATACCAGCCGGCGGCGGTTTCCGCGGTGTGGAGCCGGGCGCTACAGGGTGGCGGGGGCGGAGAACTCCAGCGACCACGGGGGACGCATGGCGCGGGACATCATGCGTGCGGCCTCGGGGTCGCCCAGAATCTGTTCCTTGACGGGGTCCCAGCGGATGGGTCGGCCGCAGCGGATGGCGATATCGGCCAGTTGGCTCACGAGGTCCGAGCGGACCGCATCGTCCACCGGGCTGACCGTGGCCTGCCGGGTGCGGGCGCACTGGATGAAGTTGGCCTCGTGGCCGGGGCTCCGCGGCAGGTGCACATCGTTGGGGCCGATGGGCACGTTGCGGAGCGACTCGGGCTCGGTCACCAGGCCCATATAGCACAGGGCCACCCAGCCCTCGGTGCCGATGATCTGGGCGTAATTGCCGTGCTGGGCCAGGCGCGGGTCTTTCTCGGGCGAGACGCCCCAGGCCTGGAAGGTCATGCGCACCCCGGAGCCGAAGTGGATGCGGACGTCCCAGTCGATGACCGCGTCGTTGCAGCCTTCGGTGGGGATGGTGCCCGTGCCTTCGATCTCCCACACGCCGGCCCGATGCGTATCGAAGGCCCACTGGAGCAGGTCCAGGGGATGGGCGGCCCAGCCGGCGATGAACCCCAAGGCATAGTCCCGCACATGGTACCAGCCCGGGCCGTTGTCGGGGCAGCCGGTGTAGGGCCGCCACGGGGCCGGGCCGAGCCACAGTTCGTAGTCCAAACCGGGGGGCACCGGTTTTGGTTGGGTGGACCCGCCCGCGACGCTATTGGGGGCTTTGACGACGATCTGGCGGATCTGGCCGATGCGGCCGCTGCGGACCAACTCGGCCCCATAGCGGCACAAGGCCGAGGACCGCGATTCGGCGCCGTACTGGAACACCCGGCCGTAGCGGTGCACCGCCTGCCGGCAGGCCAGGTCCTCCTCGATGCTGATGCCCAGAGGCTTTTCCACGTGCACGTCCTTGCCGGCCTTCATGGCCGCAATGGCGATGGGCACGTGCCAGTGGTCGGGCGTGGCGATGCACACGGCGTCGATGTCGTCGCGGGCCAAGAGTTCGCGGAAATCGACATAGGCGCGGCAATCGCGATTGCCGTAATGCTGGTCCACCGCCGCCTTGGCCTGGTGGCGCACATGGTCCCAGACATCGCAGACGGCCACCAGTTGGGCTTCGGGGCAGCCCATCTGCTCGCGCATGTTCAACAGGCCGCGCGGCCCGCAGCCGATATAGCCCAGCACCACGCGGTCATTGGCCGGCGCCCGGCCGTTCAGCCCCAGGGCCGAGCCCGGCACGATCCAGGGCAGGGCCATGGCCCCGCACGCTGTGCGCAGAAACCCCCGCCGCGATACCCGCACGACACGCGAAGACGCCATTGCAGCATCTCCTCCCCTTTACCGCACTCGATGGCAACCAACACCAGGAGCCCCTTCTCCAAAGGCCCGCACGTCCCTACGTGGGTGACGCAGCTCCGCGAATTAGTCCAGTATGAACCGCGCCTT
>JBBIQF010000242.1:6513-9301 GCA_037442445.1 Planctomycetaceae bacterium | reverse complement strand
CCAACCGGCGCCCGAAGGCACAACGACCGGCGGTGAGGCCGAGGACGCCTCGCCACCCGGCTCTTCGCTAGCCGGCCTGCGGGTGTACATCGCCGACTTCGGGCTGGCCATCACGCAGCACGACCCCGGCCTGACCATGACCGGCGACATTCTGGGCACGCTGCGCTACATGAGCCCCGAGCAGGCCTCCGGCGAGCACCGCCTGGTGGATGGCCGAAGCGACGTTTACTCGCTGGGGGTAACCCTTTACGAGTTGGTCACGCTGCGGCCGGCGTTTGTCGCCAAGGACCGGCAGAAGCTGCTCCGCCAGGTCATCCAAGAGGACCCCCCGCGCCCGCGCCAGCTCAACCGCGCGTTGCCCCGCGACTTGGAGACCATCCTTCTGAAGGCCATGGCCAAAGAGCCTTCGGCCCGGTACGCCACCGCCCAGGCCCTGGCCGACGACCTCCGCCGGTTCTTGGCCGACAAACCGATCCAGGCCCGCCGGCCCGGGCTTCTGGACCGCTCGGCCAAGTGGGCGCGGCGGCATCGGGCGGTGGTCGCTTCGGCCATCGCCGCGCTGATCCTGGCCGTGGTTGCCCTCGGTGCCAGCACGGCTCTCGTTTGGCAGGCCCAACGGCGCACCGCCGCCGCACTGGCCGATGCCCACGCCGCCCGCAACCACGCCGAACAGGCAGCGGACGCCGCCGAGGCCGCCGCCGCATTCATCGTCAACGACCTCTTCTTGCCCGACTGGGCCAAGCGGGCAGGCCGGCTCCCACACCTCGGCGAAGTCCTCCCCGACGCCGAGACGAGGATCGCCCGCTTTTTCACGGGGCGGCCCATTGCCGAGGCAGCCGTGCGGCACAGCTTGGGCGACATGTGCGCCCGCCAGGACGAAGGCCTCCAGGCCGCCGAGCAGCAGTTCCGCCGGGCCCTTGCCCTGCGGGCCGAGCATTTGGGTATCGAAAACCGCCGCACGCTTATCTCCATGCGCTCGCTGGGCGACGTGCTCCGCCGCCAAGGCAAACACGACGAGGCCCGCCCCCTGCTCGAACAAGCCCTGGACCTCCAGCAGCGCCTGCTCGGCCATGAACACCCGGATACCATCGCTTCGATGTGCAGCTTGGGGGCGTTGTTGGCCGACCAAGGCAAGCTCGACGACGCGCAGCTCGTCTTGGAGGCCGCACTCGAAGCGGCCCGCGGCACCCCGGCCGCGAGCCCGTCGGTACCGTTGCTTGCCGAAGCCTGGCAGGGACTGCTGGCGGTGCTGGTCCAGCAAGGCAAGATCGATCAGGCCTGCCAGGCGTACCGCGACACCCTGCACCACGTGCAACAGCTTGCCGGGCAGCTTCCCGGCGGCGCGGCGATTCCCGCAGTCAATAGCCGCGACGAGTTGGACGGCATGAGGGACCTGGCCGCGCTTCTCCGCCCCCGCTTGCCCCCCGAGGTCGCCGTCCGCCTCCACCACCACGTCCTCCAGCGCATGGCCAACGTCCTCGGCCCGGAAGACCCGCGCACTCTGGCCGCGATGCACGAGCTGGCCACGGCGCTAGCCGACGCAGGCCAGCCGGAGGAAGCCGCGGGCGAGTTCCAGCAGGTGCTCGTGCTGAGGCGCCGCGTGCTCGGCGAGGCGCATGACGACACCCTGCAAACCGTGTGGGACCTGGGCTCGTTGCTCCGGCGCCAAGGCAAGCTCGACGAGGCCCGCCGCCTCTGGGAACAGAACCTCGAAAGCGAAGTCCGCCACCGCGGCGCCGAGCACCCCAGAACGCTGGAGCTGATGAGCTACCTGGCCGTCGAACTCTACGCGCAAGGCCGCCTGGCCGATGCCCGCACGCTCTGCCAGCGGACCCTCGACGCCCAGCGCCGCGTGCTCGGGCCGGACCACCCCCAAACCGCCTACACCATGCGGCAACTTCAAAGGGTGCTGGCCACCCAAGGCCAGTCCGACGAAAGCGCCTATCTTGCCCGCCTCTTCGAGGAAAAGCGCCGCACGCGCGGCGAAGACGACCTGGCCACCCTTCAAGCCATGGAGGAACTGGCCCACGCGTTCCAGCGAGAAGGCAAGCTCGACCAGGCCCGTGGGCTGTTCGACAAACTCGTCGCAGCGTGGCGCCGCCGGGCCGACCAGAGGCTCACCGGCGCCGAAGGGGAGCTACTTCACAAGATGGTTTTCCTGGCCATGGTGCTGCGCGAAGAGGGCGACCTCGGCCAAGCCCTCAAGGTGGCGGAGCAGGCCCTGGAGACGGCCCGCCGGCTCTATGGCCACGACCATCCGGATACCTTGCCCGAAATGCAACTGGTGGAGGATCTGCTCCGCGAGCAAGGCAATCTCGGCGAAGCCGGCAAGCGCAACGCCCAATCGCAAAGCATCGTCCAGCGCCAGTTGGCCGCGGCACGCTCGGCCCAAGGCGACGACCATCCCGCCACCCTCTCGGCCACCGAAATGTTGGCCTTGCTGCACCTCAAACAAGGGGACCTGGAAGAGGCCGGCAGGCTCTACACCCAGGTCCGCCACGCCTGGCTCCGCCGCTCGAACGAGGGCGACAAGACGGCAGAGCGAAACGCCTGGCACGCAAGCGACATGCTGGCGTACGTCCTCCTCCGGCAGAACAAGCGGGCCGAGGCCTGCAAACTGTGCGAGGAAACCCTGCAAGCACAACGCCACGCCCTGGGCAAAAAGCACCCCGGCACCCTCCTTTTGATCCACCGCCTGGCCTGGGTTCTGGTGGACCTGGACCCCAAGCGGGCCATCGAGGTGGCAAACCAAGGCGTGCAATTGACCCCCGAGGCCGATGGCTTCTGC
>JBBIQF010000242.1:0-6503 GCA_037442445.1 Planctomycetaceae bacterium | reverse complement strand
GAGTTTTTCCGGCGAGTTCTGGACGCCCCTAGGGGCCGCCAATTACCGCACGGGGGATTTCGCAAGCGCCGCCAGTGCCCTGGAGAAAACCGCTGCCACCCAACGAGCGCGCTATGCCTCTTGCGCGACCTATTGCTTCTTGGCAATGGCCCACTGGCAACTCGGCCATCAGGACGAGGCCCGCCAATGGTTCGCCAAGGCCGCCGCACGCCGCGACCACGGGTGGGAAGCGCCCTGCTACCTGGCAGAAGCCGCGGCCCTGTTGGGGATACCCATCAAAAAGCCTTCGGAGAAATAAACGTATTTGCACCGCGCTTTGGCGGTCCATCGGCCCGAGCAATCGGGCCGCGCTTCGGCGTCGCTTGGGCCAAACGGTCTGCGGGCCCGGGCGCACGCCGTGTTCAACTCCATCGCAGACCGGCTCGTAGCACAGGAGAACCTGTAACGTTCAGGCACTGGAAATGGACCCTGGCGTTCGTTCTGCCGGCCGTAGCGCTCGGCGTGCTCCTGCTACCCACAGCCGCCGCTCGGGGCGAGTGGATCTACTCCGAGGAGGAAGGCGGCTGGAAGGACACGGAGACGGGGCTGGTCTGGGTGGACTACACTGTGGTCTCGGGTTGGTTCTTCAGTTTCGACTATGCCCAGGCGATGCTTTCGGACCCCAACTTCCAGTACGCCGGCCAAAACGATTGGCGCATGCCGACCAAGGACGAGATGCTCACCGCCTTCCCCCATGGCATCACTACCACGGGTCTCCTTTACGGATCCGACCCGAGGGTTAGCGACGACTACCGCGCTAGTTTGGGTTGGTGGTCGTCGGACAAGAGGGGTAAATTTGCCTGGTGCGTAAAAATGTGGACCGGCGAGACTGTTATAATACGCACGAATTCCTATATGGCGTATAATCTTCTCCTTATGGTTCGGCAAGAAACCCAATAGAGACCGTCGCGTTTGGGGACCGAGAAGCTGTCCGCGCGGGCGCATTGGCAACTCGCCCGTGGTACCCGCCGAGCATGCCCGACAGGCCAGAGCGAGCCGCGTCGCACGCCCACAGCGAAGCAATGGGCGCGGTAAGCCCTGTTGTTGGAGCCACGCCCGTACCGGGCGCGCCGCGGGACGGGATGAATGCGACTCCCGCCAACCAGCGCCGCCTGCGGGCGACCATCTGCGGGCTTGCAACGATGACCCGCGGGCGGCGCACATCAGCTTTCGGAAGAGGGCGATTTGCCATGGTCGATGAGTGGAAAACCAGCCTTGCAGTGCTTGGGCCGGGCATAGCGCTTGGGGCGCTCGTGGCGGCCATTTGGAACGCCGCAAACCTCGCCAATAGACCGCCAGGCCTCCTGCCGCCTATCGTCCCGTACCGCATCGAGTGGCTGGACCCGCCAAATGGCGAAATGGCCGAAAGCACCGCAAACGCAGTAAACGCAAGCGGGGCCGTGGTGGGGCAAGCCGAATTGCACGGCCAAACCTGTGCGTTTTTGAGCTTTGTCGACAGCCAGCGGCGTCGCGTTTGGGTAAACCTCAATGACCTGGCGGCTGCGCAAGGCAAACTCGATTTGGGCCAGTGGCGGCTCTGGAATGCCAGGGATATCAACGACCGGTTCGAAATCGCCGGACAGGCCCAACGCGCCTCTGACCAGCGGTTCTACCCGTATCGATTGCGGTTGGCCACGCGCGGCGGCAAGCTCCAGGAAGACCAAAGCGGGCGTCCAGCGGTCGATTCCATCGCCTTGCTGACGGACTTCGGCCCTGGAACCGCCACCGGCATCAACGACCGGGGGCACGTGACCGGGCAGTGGTACGCCGAGCAGAATCCTGCGCGCGGGTTTCTGTGGACTAGCGATGGAACGGTGCATCACATCGGGCCTGTTGGCAGGGCAGCAAGTATCTGTCCCGCGGCGGTGAATGCATCCGATCAGATCACCGGGTACGCGGCAGGTCCCGATGGGTATCGAGGGGTCCGCTATACGCCCGGGGCCTCGCTCCAGGACCTCGGCGGCCTACCGCAAAGTCAGGGCGGTTTTTGCGAAAGCTGGGGCAGCGACATCCACGACTCGGGAGCTGTGGTCGGAAAATCGTCCGCTGGGACACGAGGAGGGTCTAGCGTTTACCACGCGTTCCTTTATACGGACCAAATGGGGATGGTCGATTTGGGGACCCTCGGCGGCAGCAATAGCGAAGCCACAGGCGTCAATTCGTGGTTTGATGTCGTCGGAGTGGCCGACCGGGCGGATGGTACTACCGCGATCTTCCTGTTGAAGGTCGGGCAGACGGCGATGGCCGAGGTCGTCATTTGCGATGGCGATATACCGGCGCGAAACGCCAAACCGGCTTCGGTCCGCATTAATATCGCGCGCCAAATATGCGGCACTTTTGTAAATCGGCTTGGGGACTATTGGCAGAGCAGAGCATTCCTCCTAACGCCGGCGGAATAGCGCGGGTCGAGCAGGGGGCTTGCCGTTACCCGCGGCCGCCCGTACTGCCCGACAGCAAGGCGCTCCATGCCGCGGGCGGCGGCGTAACACGTCCGGAGGCAATCCGCGGGCGTGACGACTGGCGATGTGCGTACCGCGCCCTTCGGCGCGTGCCGCCTGAACCGCCGGGTTGGTCGCCCAGGCGAAACAGAGAAGGGAGTGGATATCGAGGCAGAGCCCGAATTCAACGAGCACGGTCAATAGGACCTCGCTGCGGTTAGCACCGAAACCTTTTTGTTAAAGGAGCCCATATCATGGCTACCCGCTCCATGTTGCAGCGTCTCGTGCCCTGGCTGGCGTCGCCGCGCCGCGGGCGCCGTCTTCGGCCGGGCAAGAGCCACTTGGCCCGCCGCATGCGCCTGGAGGTCCTGGAAGACCGGCGCCTGCTGAGCGTCGCGCCTACCGACGATGACGCGCCTGCCCTGCCGGGCCTCGATAGCCCGGCCACGGTGCGCCCAGATGGCAGCGAGGTGGGCCAGGACCGGCCTGCCGGTCCGCCCGCGCCGCAGTTTGCCGCCGCAGAAATCTTGGTGGGGTTTGAAGGCGAGGTGGCCGCGCTGTATCGAACCCGAGGAATGGCGGCGGCGCTGGAGGCGGCCGGCGCGCTGGTGGCTCCCCAGGGCCTCTTCAGCCCGCGGGTGCTTATGGAGGTACCGGGGGCGCCGGGGCGGGCAGCCCGGGTGGCGATCCTCTGGCAATTGCCTTCCGGGGCCGACGTGCTCCAGACGGCCGCGCGGCTGGCGGGCCGACCCGGCATCGCCTACGCCGAGCCGAATTACCTCCTGTCGATCGCCGCCACGCCGAACGACCCCCGGTTCCCGGAACTCTGGGGCTTGCACAACACCGGCCAAAGCGGCGGCACGGCCGACGCCGACATCGATGCCCCCGAGGCCTGGGACATCTCCACCGGCACGAGCAGCGTCGTCGTGGGCGTGATCGACACCGGCGTCGATTACAACCATTCCGACCTGGCGTCCAACATGTGGACCAATCCGGGCGAGATCGCAGGCGACGGCATCGACAACGACGGTAACGGCTACGTCGACGATGTCCACGGCTGGGACTTCTGCAACAACGACAACGACCCCCTGGACGATAACGGCCACGGCACCCACGTGGCCGGCACGATCGGCGCCGTGGGCAACAACGGCACCGGCGTGGTGGGCGTCAACTGGAACGTCCAAGTGATGGCGCTCAAGTTCCTTGGCGCCGGCGGCAGCGGCCCTATCTCCGCCGCGGTCGAGGCCGTCAACTACGCGACCATGATGCGCAACCGGGGCGTGAACATCGTGCTGACGAACAATAGCTGGGGCGGCGGCGCGTACTCCCAAGCGCTTTACGACGCGATTAGCGCCAGCGGCCAGGCCAACATGCTGTTCGTCGCGGCGGCGGGCAATTCCAACTCCAGTAGCCCTTCGTACCCGGCGGGGTACGACCTGCCGAACATCATCTCCGTGGCCGCCACCGACCACAACGACGCCAAGGCATCGTTCTCCAACTTCGGGGCCGACTGGGTGGACCTGGCTGCCCCTGGCGTGGACATCCTCAGCACGCTGCCCGGCGGCGCCTACGATCTGAAAAGCGGCACCTCGATGGCCGCCCCGCACGTTTCCGGCGTCGCCGCCCTGGCCTGGAGCGTGGCCCCGGCAGCAACCTACCAGACGGTGCGCAACGCCATCTTCGCCGGTGTGGACCCCGTGGCGTCGATGGCGGGCATCACGGTCACCGGCGGGCGCCTCAACGCCTTTAACACCCTCCGGCAAGTCGGCATGACCGTGCGCGGCAGCAGCCCGGCCGCAGGAGACATCGTCACCACGCCGCCGGTCGATTTCGTTATCGACTTCTCGCTGCCGGTGGACGCTAGCACGCTGGACGCTTCGGACCTTACGGTCAATGGGATCCCGGCCGATAGCGTCACGCCCGTTGACGCCGATACAGCCCGGTTCCATTTCAATAGCTCGCCGGTCACGGTCCAGGGGCTCCAGACCATGCGCATGGCCGCCGGGTCGGTGGCCACCACCTCCTCGCTGCCGCTCAGCCCGCTGCTCCACGAGTGGACCGGCAGCTTCCGCTACGACGCGACGCGGATGCAGGTCGTCGCCACGGACCCCGCCAACGCGTCGGTCGTCACGCTGCCTTTGGCGACTTTGACCGTCAATCTCAACGAGCCGGTCGATCCGAGCACGATCGGCATCGAGGATTTGGTGCTCAACCAGGGCCGGGTTGTGGGTGCCGCCGCGGTGGATGCGGATACGGTCCAGTACGCGCTGGCCGACATCCTCAACGAAGGCACCCTGGCGGTCGTCGTGCCCGCGGGGGCCCTGGCCGACCAGTACGGCAACCCGATGGTGGCGTACCAGGGGAGCCTCGAGCTGGACTTCGGCACCGTGCCGCTTCCTGCGCCGCTTGCGCCGGAGGAGCCGAGGGGGTCGCTGGTTTACACCGCCACGGTCACCGGCTCCATCCGGGACGCAGCGGACGCCGATAGCTTCACCCTGGACCTGGCGGCCGGGCAAGCCATCACGGGTGTGGTCGATCCCGATAGCGGCCTGCGGCCGGCGATCGAGGTGTTCGATCCGTCCGGCAATTCGCTAGGTAGCGCTACGGCCTCGGCGGCGGGGGGCGAGGCGGTCGTCCAGATGCTTCCTGTGCAAAGCGCCGGCGTTTACCGGCTCATGGTGACCAGCGCGGACGGCTCGGCGGGCAACTACGCGCTAGGGGTCGTCCTGAACGCGGCCGTGGAGAGCGAATCGCACGGCGGGGCGGAGAACGATACCCCAGAGGCAGCGCAGAACCTCGACGGGATGTTTCTTGCTATCGGTGCCAGCAGCCGTGCGGCCGTCTTGGGAGAGGCCGATGGCTTCGAGACGAGCGCTGCCGTCACCACAAGCTACTCCCGGTCAAACCTCCGGCAGCGCATCCCCTCGCCAGGGAGCACCACCTCGACCATCACGGTCGCCGACTCGTACACCATTGTGGACCTGAATGTGCGGGTGGACATCAGGCACCCGGACGTCGACGACCTCCGCGCCAGCCTGTCAGCACCGGGCGGCGACGGCCGGGTGCTGCTGTTTTCCGGAGTCGGCGGCGCCGCAGATAACTTCACCGGCACCACGCTCGACGATGAGGCGGAAACGAACATCCGCGACGCCTCAGCGCCGTTCACCGGGACCTTCCGCCCCGAAGGGCGTCTGGCCGCATTCGACGGCATGAACGTCCAGGGCACCTGGACGCTGCAAGTCGAGGACGACTTTATGCAGGACGGGGGCAAGTTGAACAGTTGGGGCATCGACGTGACCCGCGCACCGGCCAGCCCAGATTACTACGCCTTCAGCCTTGAGACTGGCCAGTCGGCAACGCTGGTGCTCACGGCGCTTGCCGGCGGCGCGGTCCGTCTGGAGCTTCAGAACGCGGCCGGCACCACCCTGGCCACCGGCGCGGGAGGGCCGGCAAATGCGCACGCGCTGATCGACGGCTTCACGGCACCCTCGGCAGGCGTCTATTACGCCGTAATCAACGGCGACGCCGGCACCCAGTACAGCTTGATGGTCCTCCGCCAGGCCGCCTTCGACCTGGAGGCCAACAATGACTTCGCGTCTGCCCAGGAGATCACCGGGCAACCCACGCTCGCCGGATCGCTACTGAGCCCGGATCCCGTTTTTGTCCCGTCGGGAAGCGGGTGGCTGATGGGACCGATGGATCTGGCCTTTGGGCCGGACGGCAGCCTTTACGTGAGCGGTTTCTACAACGGGACCGTCCACGGCACGGGAGAGGTCGTCAGGCGCTATAACGGCGTCACCGGGGAGTTCCGGGACGCATTCGTTTCCTGGGACGTGCCCTACGGCGAGGGGATGACGTTCGGGCCGGACGGCGATCTCTATCTTGCCGATGGCAACTCGGCCGTGTTGCGATTCGACGGCACCACAGGGGGCTTCATTAGCGTGTTCGCCTCGCGCGGCGTGTTCGAGAGCCCGAGGACCCCGGTTTTTGGGCCTGACGGCAAGCTTTACGTGACGAACATCATTG
>JBBIQF010000241.1:0-9314 GCA_037442445.1 Planctomycetaceae bacterium | reverse complement strand
CAAGTTGCCGTGAAACCCTGGCCCGCCGCTAGATTGGCCGGCGCCGGCCTGGGCGGCGGGCGGGCAGCATCGTCGTAGGGGAGGTGAACATGGCGGAAAAGCTCAATCGTCGCGAGTTCTTGCAGCATTCGGCCGCCGCGGCGGCCGGCCTGGCCGCGGGCATCGCGGCCACCGATATCGTCCTGGCCGGAAACCCCACCGGCGCCGATACCAGCAAAATCCTCAACTACAACCCCGATATGGAGTACCGCCGCTGCGGCAAGACCAATCTGATGGTCTCCTGCATCGGCCTGGGAGGGCACTGGAAGCGGCTGGTGAAGGTCATCGGCGGCAACGAGCCGGCCGGCTGGATGACCATGGAAATCGACCGCGAGGACTTCCAGAAGAACCGCGCCGAGGTCGTCAGCCGCTGCATCGACCGCGGCATCAACTACGTCGATGCCTGCTGCGGCGAAGAGATACTGGCCTATGCCCGGGCGCTGCGCGGCCGGCGCGAAAAGATGTACTTCGGCTATTCGTGGCACGTCAAAGAAAGCCGCTTTCCCGAGTGGCGCTCGGCCGCCAAGTTGAAACAAGGCCTCGACGAAGGGATGAAGGAGGCCGGCCTGGATTACGTCGACCTCTGGCGCATCAGCCTCCTGACCGACAGCCACATGCACAGCGACGCCGAACTGGACGAGGTGGCCGCCGCGCTGGACTGGGCCAAGAAAACCGGCCGGGCTCGCTTCGTGGGCGTCTCCTCGCACGACCGGCCGCACCTGAAAAAAATGATCGAAACCTACCCCGCCCAGATGGAGGTGATCCTCACCCCATACACCGCCAAGACGAAGGTCATCGACGACCCCAGCGGGCTGTTCGCCGCCATCCGCAAGCACGATGTGGGGTGGTTCGGCATCAAGCCTTTCGCCAGCAACTCGATCTTCCAGGGCGACGGCTCGCCGCAGAGCCCCCACGCCAAGGCCGACAGCGAGCTGGCCCGGCTGACCTTGCGCTACATCCTCAGCAACCCGGCCATCACCGCCCCCATCCCGGGCCTGATCACCGTCGAACAGGTGGACAACGCGGCCCTGGCGGTGCTGGAACGCCGGCAATTCGACGTGGAGGAGCGGGCCCGGTTGGAGGCGGCCACGGAACGGGCCTTCGCCCACCTGCCGCCACGCTACCAGTGGCTTAAGGACTGGGAATACATCTGAGGCGCAAGGGCGCTTTTCCGGGGCTGCTTCGATGCGGGGCGGCTCAGCCCGGGCCGCGGCGCTGTTTTAGCGCCGCCGCCGCACGTCGAGATACACGGCCGCCAGGATCACCACCCCGGTGGCCACATACTGAAGCGAATAGTGCACTCCGGCCTGGTTGAGCCCCTTGTTGAGGATGCCGATGATCACCGCGCCCAGCAGGGTGCCGGCCATCTTGCCCACCCCGCCGGTGAAGCTCGTCCCCCCGACCACGGCGGCGGCGATGGCATCGAGTTCGAAGCCCTCGCCGCTGGCGGGTTCGGCCGAGTAAAGCTGCGAGACGTTGATCAGCCCCGCCACGCCCGCCAACAGGGCGCAAAGGACATACACGGCGATTTCGTTGCGGGCCAGCGGAATGCCGGTCAGGCGTGCGGCCTCGCGGTTGCCTCCCATGGCGTACAGGTGCTGCCCGAAGCGGGTGCGGTGCAAGAGGATGGCCGCGAAAGCGAAAATCGCCAGCATCACCAGCACGCTATAGGGGACGACGCCCCAGAGCCGGCCATTGCCCAGCGCCAAGAACTCGTCGTGGCAATCGGGGATGCGGATGGGCCGGCCCTCGTTGAACCGGTGGGCCAGCCCCCGGGCGATCCGCATCGTGCCCAGCGTGATGATGAAGGCCGGCATCCGCGTCTTGGCCGCACACAGCCCGTTGAATGCCCCGAAGGCCACCGCGGTGGCCAGCCCAGCGGCGATGGCGCCGGCCAGGGCGGCCCATTTGACCCCCTCGGCCAGCGCCCGCACCACCGCAGGGTTCCACCCGCCCAGCGCCGCGTTCCATGCCGGGCTGGCCGGGTCCACGCTCCACAGCCCCAGCAAATAGACGGTGGTCGTGCCGGCCAGGGCCAGCACCGCCCCCACCGAAAGGTCGATCCCGCCGATCAGGATGGTCAACGTCATCCCGAACGCGATGATCGCATTGACGGCAATCTGCTGCGCAATACCGATCTGATTGTCCAGCGCCCAGAAATCCGGGTTCGGACGCAACAGGCCGGGAATCCCCAGGCGGAACACCACTTCCAGGATCACCACGGCCAGCAACAACGGGCCAAGCTGCTTACCCACTCTCACAAGACACCGCTCCGGTCAGGCGTGCCAGGACGTTTTCCAGGGCCAGCCCCTCGGCCGGCAGGATATCCAGAATCCGGCCATCACGCACCAGCGCCACCCGGTGCGCAAGGTGCACCACTTCCGAGAGGTCGGAAGAGATGAGCACCACGGCCAGCCCCTGCTGGACCAGGCGCCCCAACAGCACGAACATCTCCTCGCGGGCACCGACGTCGATGCCGCGGGTCGGCTCATCGAGGATCAACACGCGCGGCGGCTTTTCCATCCAGCGGGCCACCATCACCTTCTGCTGGTTGCCGCCCGAAAGCGTGCCGATGCCCTGCTCCGGGTCCGCCAGGCGAATGCCGAACCCGCTTATCGCCCGCTGGACGATGGCCTGCCGCCGCTCACCGTCGGGCCAGCATCCCCGAATCCACAGCTCTAGCCAGGGCAGCGCCAGGTTGAAAGCGACCGATTGCACCATCACCAGCCCCTGGCGTTTGCGGTCCTCGGGCACCAGGACGATGCCGGCGCGCAACGCATCGGCCGGGCTGCGCAAGGCCACGGGCCGGCCATCCACCCGGACCTGGCCCCGGCGGATCGGATCGATGCCGAACACCAGCCGGGCCAGTTCCGTCCGGCCCGAGCCCACCAGCCCCGCCAGCCCCAGCACCTCGCCGTAGCGCACGCTGAACGATGCGCCGAAGGTCTTGGGCCCCCACAGGTCGCAGACCTCCAGGGCCACGTCGCCTGGCCGCGCCTTTGGCCGGGGATAGTGCTCCACGATGTCCCGGCCCACCATCCATCGGACCAGTTCCCGCTGGTCCACGGCCCCGGCCGCCTGCGTGCCGATGCACCGCCCGTCGCGGAGCACCGTGATGCGGTCTGCCAGGCGGAGCACCTCTTCCAGCCGGTGCGAAATGTAGATGATGCCCACCCCCTGGACCCGCAGGCGGTCCAAAGCGGAAAACAGCACCTCGGCTTCCGCTTCGGACAGTGCCGAGGTCGGCTCATCCAGGACCAGCACCCGGGCCTGGCACGACAGCGCCCGGGCGATCTCCACCAGTTGCTGGTGGGCCACACTCAGGTCGCCCACCCGGGCCTCCACGTCGGCAATCTCGTCCAGGCGCAACGACCGCACCAGACGCCGGGCCTCGTGGTACATCCGGCCCCGCAGAAGCCACCCGGCGCGGTGCGGCTCCCGCCCCAGGTAGATGTTCTCCGCCACCGTCAGGTTCGGCGCCAGCGAAAGCTCCTGGTGGATGATGCGGATGCCGTACCGGTTGGCATCGGCCACCGAGCGGATGGCGGCCGGCCGGCCTTGGAACCAGATCCTGCCCGCCTCGGGAATGTGAATGCCGCCCAGCACCTTGATGAGCGTCGATTTGCCCGCCCCGTTCTCGCCCACCAGCGCATGGATTTCGCCGGCCCGCAGGTCGAAATCGACCCCGTCCAGCGCCGTAACGCCGCCAAATCGCTTGGTGACCCCCGCCAGGGCCAACAGAGGGACAGCGGAATCGGGCATCGGTCCTGATCACCCACGGGCAGACCGGCAGGGCCAAAAGCCCCCGATCGCAGCAGCCGACGCGCAGCGATTCCCCCCGGCGTGCCGCGACGGCCCCGAAGGGCCCCCTCGGCGCCGCGCTGCCGGCCTCGCACCTCGAGGCTGTTAAGCGCCGACTGCTACGGGATCTGGACGACTTGCTGGTCGCGGCGGTCGCCCAGCCGATCCAGGAGCGTCCGGTCGATGGTGTAGCTCAGCATCCGCACCGAGCCGTCGCCCAGCAGGAAGTTGACGCCGGCCGGATGGGCCGAGCCGAAGTGATACCCCACGTCGTCGTCGGGCGTGCTGTCGGCATCATCGCCATCGACCTGGTTGGTGTTGGCATCGGGGCCGAAACCGGTCCAATCCTGGCCGAAGCCCGTCAGGCGCATGGTATCGGGATCCCAGCCATCGGCCCAGCCGCAGTCGTCATGCCAGTCGCCGGACTGGTAGCGGTTGATGAACAGGCGTTTCTCGCCGACCACGATGACGTTGGAAAGGCCATCGTTGACGTTGGCGAAATTGATGGGCGGGGTGGACATGGCGGGGCGCCAATCGTTCGTGCCGTACTGCCGCCAGTTGGTCCGCACGATGGTGCCGTTGTAGGTCTGGCCGGTGGGGACGTTCCAGGTCTCGCCGTGCCAGAAGTCCACGCCCGGCTCGCAGCCGGCATAGTCGTTCAGCACCCGGTCGCCCTGGGTGCGCAGGCCGCGCGACGGGCAGGCATAGGGCGGAATCCGCGAGGCCCGCACCTGGTTATAGTCCGTCAGCCGGTGGATCGAGGTCTGCTCGATGTACTCCAGAATCTGGAACATCCAGCCCAGGCCCTGCTTGTCGGCGATGTAGGGGCCGCCGTTTTGCATCCGGAACTCGTAAAACTCTTCGCCGGCATTGGGCGGCCAGGGATGCGTGCCGCCGGTGGGCAGCACCTTGAGAACGTCCACGTGGTTGTGGATCGCCAGGCCGATCTGCTTGAGGTTGTTGGTGCACTGGCTGCGGCGGGCCGCCTCGCGCGCGGCCTGAACCGCCGGAAGCAATAGCGCAATCAATATTCCGATGATGGCAATCACCACCAAGAGCTCGACCAGGGTGAACCCCCGCGAGCCCCGCCGTACACGACCCAAGGCGTTCATAACGACCTCCAAGAATGAAAGAAATAAGAGAACGACGACTGCTGTTGTTTTGCCCGCAGCGCGGCGCCTTCCGCCGGCCACGGCGTGGCGCCGGCCTAGCCGCCAGGCACCAATTCCTTGAAGCGTGCCTCGTCAACCTCCTCGACCGCCCCCAGTTGCGAGGCCACAAACCGTTTTCCCCCCACCCCCACCTTTTCGTAGGCGATGACCGGCTGGCCGGCCAGGAGTGCCGGTCCCGCCGGCTTTCCATAGATGACCACGTAGGGCTGCCCATCCCGTTCCGAGATAAACAGCGTGGCCGGATCCGTTATGCCGAACTGGTTGAGAAAGCTTTTTTGCGCTTCGACGAACTCCTTGAACTCCGCCTCGTTCTGCGGCGGCTGGCCGCCGTGCTGCCCCATGTATTGCCCATAGAGCAACGACAAGGGTTTCAGCCGCGACTCCTGCTGCTTCTTGCTTTGCGCCTGCTGGCCGCAGCCGGCCACCAGAATGGCGGCACCCACCAGTGCCACCGCCGGCGTCGCAAACACCCGGCACGCCCATTGGCCCGCCATACCGTGCCCTTTCTTCAAGAGAATGCCGCGGTCCGGGCCGCGGCCGAAAAAAACAGGATACCTCACTCTCAACTTAGACAGATTTTGCGCCATTTGCAAGACACAAGGAACCAAGACCGCCATTGCCGGCCTGCGGGTTCCCGCAAGCCGGGCGGCCCCCTGCGCGGTTGCGCAGCGGGGACAGCCGGTGCCGGCCCAGCCTTCAGGCGGGATGAGCATCCTTGGCAGCCTCCAGAATGGCGGCGTCGGCGATTGAGGTCCGCCGGATGGCCACGCACCGAAAACCTGCCTCCGCCAACAAGGCCTCCATCTCCTTTTGGGTGCGAAGCGCCCCGGGAAGGATAAACATCTGCTCCAAATCGATGAGTTTGAGCAACCGGTCCCTCCCATTGGCGGGGTCCACCAGGGCGTCGATCACCAGCAGCCGGCCCTCGGGGGGCATGGCCCGGTGGCACGCCCGCAGAATCCGGGCCGCCTGGGCATCGTCCCAATCGCGGAGCACGTGTTTGAGGACGTAGGCATCGGCCCCTTCGGGCAGCGTCTGGCGGATGTCGGCCGGGACCAGCCGGCAGCGGCGATCCAGCCCGCGGGCCTCGAACCGCACCCGGGCCTGTTCGAGGGTCCGGGGCTGGTCCACCAAAATACCGCGGACCTGGGGATACCGCTGGAGGATTTCCAACAGCAGGCTGCCATTGCCGCCGCCGATGTCCGCGATGGTGCCGAATCGCGAAAAATCGTAAGCCTGTACAAGCTGCGGCGCATGCCAGTCGCTCCAGCCGCTCATGCCCCGCACAAACGTTTCGGCGTACTCGGGGTGCTCGGCCAGGTAGGTGTAAAACGGCTGGCCATGGGCCAACTCGAAACCCGGCTTGCCCTGCCGCACCGCCTCCAAGGCCAGGGCCAGCCCCTGCCACCACGGGGCGTGACCCACCAGCCGGGTCCAGTGGCGCACGGAGCCGGAAACGTGGGTGGCCAATGCCCGGCCCGAAGGCCCCAGGTGAAAACGCCCCTGCTCGTCCTCCAGCACCACGCCAAACGCGGCCAGCGCCCGCAACAGCCGAAACAGAAAGCGAGGGTCGGTGCGGGTGGCCTCGGCCAGCTCGGCGGCGGTGCGCGGGCCATCGTCCAAGTGGTCGGCAAGGCCCAGTTCGGCGGCCAGATAGTAGGCCCGGGCCAGATACACCCGGGCCAGGGTCCAGTAGATGGGCTCGCCGGGCAATTCGGCCGGCAGGTACCGGCCGGTCAAGCGTTGCCACAGCTTGCGCAACAGGCCCATGGCGTGTCTCGCGGAAACGAGTTGTATGGGGTGGGGTGCTGGGTGACAGGTGACAGAGGCTGGGTAGTGGGTAACGGGAGCTGGATGACGGGTGACGGGCACCGAAAGAGAGCGCTGTCCGAGGGCGCCCGGCCCCTGTCACCTGTCACCCGTCACCCGCCACCCATCACTTGTCACCCGCCACCCGCCACCTCAAGAAACGCCCCGGCCCCCGGCTCCCGGGGACCGGAACGGAACCGAAGGGCCAGGGCCACGCGCGACTATTCCGGCAAGGCATGCCGGTGTAGCCGGATCACGTCCTTGAGGATGAAGTCGTTTTCCGAAAACCGCTCGTCCTGGCGGTCCAGCAGGCGGCGGTAGTTCTGGATCATTTCCATCAGGTCGCGGCCGTACGAGCCGTCTTCCACCAACCCCGGGTTGCTGTCGAGCACCTTGCGCCACAGGGCGAATCCCTCGTCGAACTTGGCGCGGGCCTTGCCGAGGTCGGCCTCCTTGGTCATGGCTTGTTCGGCCTCGTAGATGGCCTGGCGGGCGGCCAGGGCATCGTCCGATTGTTCCACCTGCGCGTGGCGCCGCCAATAGACGAAGTTGACGATCTCGCGGGAACGTTCGATCTCGGCGGCCCGCTGTTCCAGTTGGTCGGCCTTGCGGGCCATGGCCAGGGCCTCGGAACGGTACTTCTCCGGCAGCCGGCGGGCCAACTGCTCGTGGGTCACGTGCAACTGCTGCTGGGCCTTGTAGGCCAGTTCGTGCTGCTTATCGGTGCGCTTCTCGAACGGCGTGTCCAGGGCCTCGCGCTCCAGTTTGCTGAGGTTCTGCCGCCGCTCCTCGCGGATCTTGTCGCGCAAGCCCGGCTCCATGGCCTCCAGGCGCTTGACCAGCGCAGCGGCCTCCTCGCGGAGCGGCTCCACCTCGTTCAGGCGGATGGTCTTGCCCGGCTCGTAGGTGGGAATATCCCGGTCGCCGTACTGCCTCCACTCCAGCGAGGCCTGCTGGAAGGCCGCCTTGGCCACCTTGCCGAACGTGCCATCGGCCTCCAGGTTGTCGGCATAGTTCATCTGGCACATGGGGGCGTGGGAGTAGAACAGCACCGGCGTGACCCGCCGGAGGTCGGCGCCGCGGTCCACCATGTCCTCGGCCCGGCGGAACCACCGCTTGCCCACCAGCCAGTTGTCCCGCTCTTCGCCGCTGGTTTCCGGGCTGTGGAAGTCCGGGTCCTGGCGGAACAGTTGGCGGAACTGCTTTTTCTCGTCGGCCCGGCCGATCTTCTGGGCGATGAACCACCCCGTGTCCCACACCAGCATCGGTTCGCGCTTGTTGAACTGGATGCCGTTCTGGAGGAACCGGATGCCCTTGATCACCCAGCGGTAGCGCTCGCGGTAATCGTCGAACTCGGCCGAAACGTTGTACGACAGGTTCCAGGCCTGGAACCGCCAGACGTTGATGAAGTGGGGTTCGACCTTGGCCAGTTGCTGGAGCGTGGCCGAAAGCTTGGTCCAGTCCTTTTTCATCTTGTACTCGTTGGCCTCCTGCCAGAGGATCTGGGCGGCGAACCCCCGCATGCCCAGGCTCACCAGGCGGATGGTCTCGCTGGCCGGATCGATCTCGCCCAACTGCAGTTCGCTGAGCAAAGCGGCCTCCGCATCGGCACCTTTGAAGCGGGCCAGCACCCCGCCGGGCAGGATCTGCGTGGGATCCCGCGGGTCCTTGATCGACGGGAACCCCAGGTAATACAGCACCAACAGCATCGCCAGGATCGCCACCGCATAAGCGATCTTGCGATAGAAGATCGTCTGCTGGGTCATCGGGCCACCTCCCGGGTCTTGAGGAAGAAGTACCCGGCCAGGAACACCGGCAGCACGTACCCGAGCATCCGCACCACGGGCACCAGGATGTACGGATCGCCCATCACGTTGAACCCGGAGGCCACATGCTCGGCGTAGCTGAAGTCGCCGAAAGGCGGCAAGACCGAGGCGATCGCACCCAGGAGGAACTCGGCCACGGTGTCGGCCATCCGCGTCACCTCGGTGCGGATGCCCGGCTCCAGCTCCGTGATCAGGTTCTCTTGCGTCACGATGCGGTAGAAGGCCTCGAACGGGCCGCCCCCGTACACCTTGTGCTGCGCCAGTTGCGTCATGAAATCGCTGAAATAGCCGCCCAATAGCGCCCCCACCGTGGCCAGCGCCGCCACCGGGCCGCTCAAAAACGTGCTGAACATCACCCCGAAGCCCACCACCAGGGCCATCTGGAGCCAGATGCCCAGGTACCCTTTCAAGAAGTTCAGCGTGAACGAGGCATCGGCCGCCCGGATATACAGGTCCGGCCCCCCGGCCCCGAAATACTGCCCCGGCTCGACGCACCGCAGCCAGACCTCCATCTTGCCGTCGGCCACCAGGTCCTCGAACAGGTCGAACTCCGGCTTGCGGGCCAGGCGCTCATCCACATCGGGCGGCGAGACCTCCACGCCCCCGCCTTCCAGATTAGCACGCCGCTGCACCATCCGGGCGTTGCGGCGGTTGATGCTCTTCCGGG
>JBBIQF010000240.1:0-9316 GCA_037442445.1 Planctomycetaceae bacterium | reverse complement strand
CACGCGGATTCCTTTCACCTGGATCGGAACCTTGGACGGATAGGCCGCGGGATGCATCTGCTGCACATCGTGGGGCGCAAGAACCACGGCAAGACCACGCTGGTGGTGGACCTGGTGGCCGAGTTCTGCCGCCGAGGCCTGCGCGTGGGAACCATCAAACACAGCAGCCACCCGCACGACTTGGACACGCCCGGGACCGACTCGTACCGGCATCGGCAGGCGGGGGCCTTGGCGTCGGCCATCGTGACCCCGCAGCTTCTCGGCGTGTTTGTGCGCCGCTGCGAGCGAGACTTCTACCCGCGAATAGCCCCGCTATACGACCGGTGCGACCTGGTGCTGGTCGAGGGCGATATGGAACACGCGGCCCCGAAGATCGAGGTGTGGCGTGCGGGCCTGGGCACCACGCCCCTGGCCGCCGAGCGGAGCGACATCCTGGCGCTGGTGACCGACGACCCTGTGGAGGTGCGCATTCCCATCTGGGCGCGAAGCGATGTGGCCGGCCTGGCCGATCGCATCCTCCACGCCGCGGGGAAATGAGCCCATGCCGCACCCCAAGCGCCACGGTTGGATCGCGGGGGCCACGATCACGAGCCTGGGGACGCTGGGGTCGCGGGTGCTGGGCCTGGTGCGCGACATGGCCACCGCGGCCTTGCTGGGCCTGGCCGGCTCGGGCGTTATGGATGCCTTTGTGGTGGCCTTTCGGGTGCCCAATCTGTTTAGGCGCCTGTTGGGCGAGGGGGCACTGGCGGCCGGCTTTGTGCCGGCGCTGGCCGAAGCCCTCCATCGCGAGCGGCCCCAGGCCTGGCGCCTGGCCGGCGCGCTATTGGCGCGGGTGGGTGGCCTCGCCGCAGCCGCCGTACTCCTGGCCGAAATCGGCTGCGCCGTGCTGGGATGGTTCTGGCCGCACGCTCCCGAAACCACTTTGGCCCTGGGCCTCAGCGCGGCGCTTTTGCCCTACGTCGTGCTGGCGTCGCTGGGGGCTTTGATGGCGGCCAGCTTGCAGTGCCTGGGCGAGTTCGCCCTGCCGGCCGCCGCTCCCATGCTGCTGAATATCTGCTGGCTGGCCGCCGCCTGGTTGATCGCGCCCCATTGCGCTGCCAAAGAATCGCAAGCCTACGTGCTGGCCGGTTCGGTTTTGGTGGCCGGCGTGTTGCAGGTGGCGGTGCAGGGGGCACGCCTGCGCAGGCATGGCTTGCGTTTTGGCGGCGCGATGGCAGCCGGCGAGCCGGGCACGGCCGAGCACCTGCGGCGCATCCTGGGGCGGATGGGCCCCATGGGCTTCGGCATGGCCGTTACCCAGATCAACGGCCTCTTGGCCAGCCTGCTGGCATGGCTGCTGACGGCCCCGGCCGGAACCCTAGCGGGGCCCGGCGCCACACCTGGACCGGTCTGCAGCGTGGAGGCGATACCGCCGGCCGGAGCCAACGGGCAAGCGGGTTTTGGGCTCTTGGGGCGGCCCCTGGATCGCGGCGCCGCGGCGGCCCTGTACTATGCCGAACGGGTGTACGAGTTCCCGCTGGGCATGATCGGCGTGGCGGCCGGCACGGCTTTGTTTCCTCTCTTGAGCCGGCACGCGGCCTGCGGGCAGCACAAAGAGTTCGGCGCGGCTTTGACGCTGGGGCTGCAATGGGTGTTGTCGCTGGGAATTCCCGCCTCGGCAGGCTTGTTCCTGCTGGCCGAACCCCTGGCCCGCCTGCTCTTCCAGCGGGGGGCCTTCTCGGCCGGCGACGCCCTGCGCACCGCAAGCGTGATCCGCCTGTACGCCACCGGCGTCTGGGCCTACTGTGCCGTGCCCGTACTGGTGCGGGCCTATTATGCCCGGGGCGAGGTCCGCATCCCGGTCCGCACCGGCACCCTGGCGGTGCTGGGCAATCTGGCCCTGGGGACGCTCCTAGTAAGGTACCTGGCCGAAGGCGCGCTGGCCCTGGCGGGGGCCACCTCGGCCATGTTCCAATTGGCGCTCTTATGGCAAGGAATGCGCCGCGGCGAGGCCGGGGTGGATGGCAAAGCCCTTGGGGCCACTGCCGGCCGGGCGTTGGTAGCCACCGCCGCCATGTTCCTGGCTGGGTGGCTGCTGATGCAATACCTGGTCCAACCGTTGGCAGCAGCCGACGCCGCACACAGCCGGCTCATCGCGGTGCTTGTACCGCTTTGCGTGTGCCTGGCGGTGTATGCCGGGACCTACGCGGGCCTAGGGGGCCGGCTGGCTATTCTGGGTAGCGGACTTCGAGAATCTGATAGCGGACCAGGCCCATCGGCACCTTGATTTCGACCGTGTCGCCCGCCCGCTTGCCCACGAATCCCTGCGCCAATGGGCTGGTCACCAAAATCTTGCCCGCTGCGTAGTCCTCTTCGCCTGCCCCCACCAGCGTGTACTCTTCTTGCTCGTCCGCATCGAGGTCTTTGACCACGATGGTCGCGCCGATGGCCACGCGGTCTTTTTCACCTTGCCCGGGGCGGACGATCACGGCGCGGGCCAGTTTATCGCGGAGGACATTGATTCGGGCGTGCAGCATGGCCAGGCTCTCGCGCGCACCGTGATACTCGGCATTTTCGCTCAGATCGCCTTCGGCGCGGGCCTGGGCCACCCGCTGCTCGACGGCGGGCAGCTCCTCCTGTTCCAGCCGGGCCAATTCGGCCTTCAGCTTGTCATAACCCGCACGGGTCATCGGAATGCGTTCCATGTCGCCACGTCCTCCGTTTTTCGGCCGGAATTGCCACAAAAGAGGGGTGCGCGTTCCATCTCCAGTATGCCGAGTCACAAGAT
Organism: Planctomycetaceae bacterium; assembly: GCA_037442445.1. Lineage (GTDB taxonomy): Bacteria > Planctomycetota > Planctomycetia > Pirellulales > Thermoguttaceae > JANLFZ01. The sequence continues at coordinate 6,549 of JBBIQF010000240.1, read as the reverse complement.
TGTATCGGCTGCCGTGGGGTGGGAAAGGCCGGATCGTTGCCCCCCGGCTGCGGTGCCCCAAGCAACGCTTGAAGCCGGCACCTAGGACCCGTATAGTTCAACTCTTCCCAAGCGCTATGGCCGAAGCGTCGAGGAGTACCCACCCATGACGATGGATAAGAGCCTGAAGGTTCATCGGGGGCTGGTTCGCAGCCGCAGTGTGCTTACCCGGGCCGAACGCATCGAACGCCTCAAAGCCTCGGACCGGTGGAAAGAGGGGGACGACCCCTTCGGGCTGCCGAAGGTCCGGGTGTACAAGATCGCCGTCAAGAAGAAAAAGAAGAAGAAGGAAGAGGCCGCTGGCGAGGAAGCCGCCGCGCCAGCACCCGCTCAGAAAAAGTAGCCAGGCACGCCGGTACCCCGGCCGGCCCGTAGGGTGGGTGCTGTGCGCGCGGACCGAGCGAATGGCGAATGGCGAAAGCCAAATGACGAATGGCCAAGGAAGCGCCAATGACCAAGCACCAATGACCAAGCACCAATGACCAAGCACCAATGACCAAGCACCAATGACCAAGTACCAATGACCAGAACGAGCCGGTACGTTCATTCCCGCGGCACGGGGCCCGTCGGGATGCGCGCTGGGGGTGGGGCCGAACATCCCCCTCTGTAAGAGGGGCAAGCGTGTCTTTGCCGCTGCGGCCGGGGCTTGGCGGCGGGCTAGCCTTGTCCAAGGCGTGCAGGCCTTGGCAATGGCTTCTATAATGAGGATTGGCAGCACGCTTGGGCTCGGGCCCTTGTCAGCTTTGCCGTGCGAGGAGAGGCGGCCATGCCTGTGCCGATGGAATTGTGGCGGATTGTAATCAGCGACATCAACGACCACCAGGTGATCTACCTGAGAGAGGTCGAGGGCGATCGCTCGTTTCCCATCATGATCGGCTTGTACGAGGCCCTGATGATCGATCGCCGGGTGAAGCGCGTGGGCTCGCCCCGCCCTTTGACGCATGACCTGTTGGTCAGCGCGGTGGAACACTTGGGGGGCGAACTCCAAGATGTGCTGATTACCGAGCTGCGGGACGGCACTTATTATGCCCATCTCCGCATCCGGCACGACGGCGAACTGATCGCCGTCGACGCCCGCCCCTCCGACGCCATCTGCGTGGCCGTCACCTGCCAGCCCCCCTTGCCCATTTACGTCAACGAAGACGTGCTCAGCGAGGTCACGCGGCGCCAGGAATAGGTCCCGGCACAGGGGCTGCGGCGCAGGGCCCGCCCCCGGGGTCTTTGGGCAATGCACCGCCGCTCTGGTGGCCCTGCCGGAAGCTCCCGTCAGCGAACGCCGAACCGGTGGACAGTCCGCTGCCGGTAGGTCTGGCCGGGGCGCAATACCGTGCTGGGGAACTCCGGATGGTTGGGCGAATCGGGAAAGTGCTGGCACTCCAGGCAGAACCCATCGTGCCTGCGGTATGACCGGTCGCCGCACCGCACGTCCAGATGGTTACCCGTGTAGAACTGGACGCCCGGCTCGGTGGTCCACACCTCCATAGTCCGGCCGGTGGTGGGTTCGTACACCGCAGCGCACGGCACCAGTTGGTTTGGGGGGCCGGGGCGCAGGACATAGCAGTGGTCGTAGCCCGGCGGCACCTCGGCGATCCGCGAGCGGATGCTGCGGGGCGTGGTGAAGTCCATGGCCGTGCCCGCTACCGGGGCAAGCTCGCCCAGAGGGATCAGTTCAGCATCGACCGGCAGGTAGCGGTCGGCGTAGATCGCCAGTTCGTGATCCAGGGCTGTCCCACCGCCGGCCAGGTTCCAATAGGCATGGTTGGTCAGGTTGACCACCGTGGGCTTGTCGGTCTGGGCCGTGTAGTCCAGTTGCAGCTCGTTCTCGTCGGTCAGCCGAAAGGTTACCGAGGCCTGCAGCGTGCCGGGGTACCCTTCTTCGCCATCGGGGCTGGTGTACGTGAATCGCACGCCGTGGGCTGGCGGCTCTTCGAGCACTTCGGCGTGCCACAGGACCTTATCGAAGCCCACCCGGCCGCCATGAAGGTGATTGGGGCCCTCGTTGGTCATCAGGCGGTATTCGACACCATCGAGGACAAAGCGGCCGCGGGCGATCCGATTGGCATACCGCCCGCACGTGGAGCCCAGGCAGGGGTGGCCGGCCAGGTATTGCTCGAACGTATCGAGGTGGAGTGTGATGTTGGCCCATCGGCCGGTGCGGTCGGGGGTTTCGACGCCCAGGAGGGTCGCGCCAAGGGTCATCACCTGGGCCGACAGCCCGTGGCGGTTGCGGAGCGTGAACCGCTCGATGGGCCGGCCGTCGGCCATCCGGCCGAAAACGTCTCGCTGGACACTCATGGGGGCACTCTTCCGGGGCCTGCACGGTGGTACGGTAAGATAGCAGGGCCGGCCTCGCCGGGCAACACGTGCCCAGCGGCGATCGGGCCGGCGGGGGTGCAGGCCGGAAATGGGCGAGACATCTTGCCGGGGCCGTTATAATACGGCGCCGCACTGCCTATATTGACTGAGCCATCCGCGGAAGCCTGCTACCGGAGCGAGCCAGTGCGGCCGGTGCGTGACGGGTCCGGGGGTGGTGAAGCCATTGCACCTGCAATTCGGACCCCGCGTGGAAGCCAGTGGCGTGCTGATGGGTGGCAGTCCTGTCCCTCGATGGGTTGACCGGTGCCGGCCTTGGGCGGCCGTGTTGTTGATTTTTCTACCCGTTTATGCGGTAGGGATGCTCTATTACGGCGGCTCGCCCCAGACCACCGATGTGGGTTATGCGCCCGAGCAGCCCATCCCCTACAGCCACGCCGTGCACGTGGGGCAGCTCGGCATGGATTGCCGGTACTGCCATACGAACATCGAGACGCTGGCCACGGTGCCGGCCAGCGCCGCGCGGGGCGATTCTGCCGGGGCCATGCCGCCGCCGGCGCACATCGCCCTTCCCACCACGGAAATCTGCATGAATTGCCACCAGCGGATCGCCGCCGACAGCAAGAAGCTGGAGCCGCTGCGCCGCAGTGCGGCCACGGGCGAACCCATCCGCTGGGTCCGCGTGCACGACCTGCCCGACTACGTGTACTTCGACCATAGCGCGCACATCGCCCGCGGGGTGGGGTGCGTATCGTGCCACGGCCGGGTGGACCAGATGGATGTGGTCCGCCAGGTTGCGCCGCTGAGCATGGGGTGGTGTCTGGACTGCCATCGGAATCCCGAGCCGCACCTCCGCCCGCAAGAATACATCACCCGCATGGATTGGACGCCGGGCCAAAGCGCGGCGGTGCAAGGGGCGCTGCTCAAAGCGAAACTGAAGATTCAACCGTCCACCGATTGTTCGACATGTCACCGCTAGAGCCCAATTCGGGGGAGCAAGGGTTCGATTCGCAGGCGCCGCCGTACTGGCGGAGCCTGGAGGAACGGGACGCCAGCCCGCAGTTCCGGGAGTGGCTGGAGGCCGAGTTCCCCTCGGCGGCCGAGCCGGGCGCGCTATCGCGCCGCCGGTGGTTGCAACTGATGGGCGCCTCGCTGGCCTTGGCGGGGGTTTCGGGATGCCGCTGGAAGAAGAGCGAGATTCTGCCGTTTGCCCGCCGGCCCGCAGGGCGGGTCCCGGGTGTCCCCGAGCAGTTCGCCACGGCCATGGAGCTGGGCGAAGGGGCCTTGGGGCTATTGGTAACGTCGTATGACGGCCGGCCCATCAAGATCGAAGGCAACCCTTCGCACCCGCAAAGCCTAGGTGCTACCGACGCCTTGGCGCAGGCCGCCGTGCTCGAGCTTTACGATCCCGACCGTTCCCAGGGTCTGATTGAACACGCCGCCCAGGCCGAGGGGCGCACGTGGGACGACTTCCGGCGGTTCTTGGCCTCGCAGCGGCAAGCGTGGAAATCCAGTGGTGGCCAAGGGCTGTGTGTGCTGGCCCAGCCTGGCACCTCGCCCACGTTGGCTTGGCTTCGCGAGGCCCTCTTGGCCCAGTATCCCCAGGCCCAATGGTTCGAGTACGAGCCGCTGGCGTGGGACAATCCCCGGCAAGGGGCCCGGCTGGCTTTTGGCCGGCCGGTGCGGTCGCAACTGGTCGTGGACCAGGCGGCGGTCATCGCCGCGCTGGATAGCGACTTCTTGGCGTGGCATCCGGCAGCGGTCCGCCATGCCCGGGATTTCGCCACGCGCCGCGATGCCGATGGGCCCTGGATGAACCGCCTGTACGTGGTGGAAAGCACGCTGACGGTAACCGGGGCGGCGGCCGACCATCGGCTGGCCCTGCGGGCGGGCTATGTCGCAGCCTTTGCCCGGGCGCTGTTCGAAAGGGTTCGCCAGGGCCTGGCCCAACCCGCAGCGATGCCCTTGCCCAGCGCCGGCCAGCCCAAAGCCGAGCGCTTCCTGGCGGCCTTGGCAGGCGATCTGGTAGAAGCCGCTCGGCAAGGCCGGCCCACGCTGGTCATCGCCGGCCCCCACCAGCCCCCCGAGGTCCACGCCCTGGTCCATCATCTGAACCATCTGCTGGGCAACGCCGGCAAGACGGTCTGGTACAGCGAGGATCCGCGGGGGACGGCACTATCGGCGGTCGAGGCGATCGGGCAGGTGGCCGACCAGATGCACGCCGGCCAGGTCCACACGCTAGTCCTTCTGGGCGGCAATCCGGTGTACGATGCGCCGGCCGATTGCCGGTTCGCCGAGGCCCTGCGGCGCGTGGCCACAAGCATCCATCTGAGCCTCTATTACAACGAGACCTCGCGGCGGACCACCTGGCATCTGCCGCAGTCCCATTTTCTGGAGTCGTGGGGCGACGTCCGGAGCTGGGATGGCACCTACAGTGTGGTGCAGCCGCTCATCGAGCCGCTGTATGGCGGGCGGTCGGCGATCGAGTTGACCGCCATGCTGGCCGGCCTGCCCACCACCGCCGGACTGGAACTGGTCCGCCAGACGTTCGGCCGGCTGGTTTCGGACCGCCGGGCCGGCCCCCAGGCCGATGCGGAATCGCTGTGGCGCAAGACCGTTCAAGAGGGCCTGTTGCCGGAAAGCCGCTTCCCCGCGTTGGATGTCCAACTGGCCAGCTCGGCCGACGAAATCCTGGCCCGCATCGCTCCGGTGGCGTTTTCCGGCATGGCAAGCCGCGCAGAGGCCGCCGATAGGGCGCCGGGCCTGGAACTGGTCTTCTGCCGCGATAGCTCGCTGCACGATGGCCGCTGGGCCAATAACGGCTGGCTGCAAGAAACGCCCGACCCGGTCACCAAACTCACTTGGGACAATGCGGCGTGGGTCAGCCCCGCTACGGCCAAGGCCCTGGGGGTGAAGACCGGCTCGGTCGTGCGCTTGGCGCTGGGCCATCAGGCGGTGGAAATACCGGTCTATGTGCTCCCGGGGCAGGCGGCAGGGTCCATTGCGGTGGCGCTGGGCTACGGCCGAACGGCTGCGGGGCGCGTCGGCGGCGACACCGCCGAGGGGGTGCAGCCGGTGGGCACCGATGTGTACATGCTGCGAACCCGCGCGGCGATGCACTTTGCTTCGGGCGTGGTGGTCGAAGCTACCGGCCGGCATGTGGAACTGGCCACCACCCAGGACCACCATGCCATCGATACGGTGGGTCTGCGGGGCCGGGCCGAGCGCCTGGGCGAACTGGTCCGCCAGGCCACGTTGCGCTACTACCGCCAGCATCCGCATTTCGCGCAGCACGTGGTGCATCATCCGCCTTTGGAGTCCTTGTGGCAGGAGCCAATGTACGAAGGCTACCGCTGGGGCATGGCCATCGACCTGTCCAAATGCATCGGGTGCAACGCCTGCATGGTGGCCTGCCAGGCCGAGAACAACGTGCCGGTGGTGGGTAAAGAGCAAGTGCTGCGCGGCCGGGAGATGCACTGGATCCGGGTGGACCGGTATTTCCAGGGCCCGGTTGAGGACCCCCAGGTGGCCTTCCAAGTCGTAGCCTGCCAGCAGTGCGAGAATGCCCCATGCGAGCAGGTATGCCCGGTGGCGGCCACGGTCCATAGCCACGAGGGGCTCAACGACATGGTGTACAACCGCTGCATCGGCACGCGCTACTGCGCCAACAACTGCCCCTACAAGGTGCGGCGATTCAACTTCTTCAACTACCACAAGGACCTCCAATCGCCGGAAAACGAGGTTTTGAAGCTCTTGTACAATCCCGAAGTGACGGTCCGCAGCCGGGGGGTGATGGAGAAGTGCACGTACTGCGTGCAGCGGATCCAGGCGGCCAAGATCGCCGCCCGGCACCGGGGCCAGCCGGTTCGCGACGGGCAGGTCCGCACGGCCTGCCAGCAGGTCTGCCCCACCAGCGCGATCGTCTTCGGCGACCTCGGCGATCCCTCCAGTGCCGTCGCCCGGGCCGCCGGCAGCGACCGGGCTTATGCCATGCTGGCCGAACTGAACGTCAAGCCCCGCACCGCCTATCTGGCACGCATCCGCAACCCCAACCCGCTGCTGGAGGAGCCGGACACCCCATCATGAACACGCTGGCTGTGCCCCTGGAGCACGACAATACGCAGAACGACCCCACGCGCCGGGCACCGCTGGTGACCGGGGCCGCGGACCTGGTTTCGATCACCGAAACGGTCAGCC
>JBBIQF010000239.1:0-9329 GCA_037442445.1 Planctomycetaceae bacterium | reverse complement strand
ATGGATGTCTCTCCTGCGGAACCCGCATTAAGGAACACAGCATTGCACTGGGCTAATCCGGCCCAGCCGGCGGTTCATCCTGCCCAATAGCGCCACAGCAGCCTGGCGACCTGGGTGCCCGGCCGGCCCAGTGGGCCTTGGGGGGATTGCACGCTATCCTCGGCGATGGGCCTGGACACGTCAAGCCCTGCGGCGAAGCTGCCAGTAAGGCGCAAGCTCTCGCCCCGAGTGAGCCGGAAACGTAAGCCATGAGCCGGGGGCGTAAGCCCCCGGTGAGAGAAGCCTTGCGCCGCGTGGCATGAGCCGGGGGCGTGAGCCCCCGGTGGTCCAGGCCGACCGCTCTGCATTTGGTGGCACCGCCGGCTCACGCCGGCGGCTCCAGCTCCCCACTGCCGGCTTGCGCCAGCGGCTCTATTTGTGCACCGCCAGCTTGCGCGGGCGGCTGGCGCTGCGCGCGTAAAAACGGGGTACGTCCCCGTTTCCAATTCACCCCCACGTGGTACTCAAGGTTAGGGGGGACTATTCTTTGGGTCGGCAGCAGCGCTGCAATCGCAACTCATTCTGCCGCAAACGCTTGGCGAAGTTTACGCCCGGCTGGCAACCCCCGAAAGGACTGCGCCGGCCGTGGGTATCCTCTAGGCGCTAGAACTCCATCTCGTAGAATCATGCCCAATCCCAGTTGTCGCTTGCGCGATTACAACGGTCGCTGAATCCGCCAGCCGGGAACTGGCGGAACGGGGGAACCACACGTTTGGGGCGAATCCGGCTGCGCCGGAGGGGGTATCTTCGGCCCCTAGCCCGTCAGCTAACCTCGTAAGCGTTCGAGGAATTCCATGGCACACGCGCTGTCTTTTCCGCTCCCCGTGCGTCTTTTGCCCGGTGTTCGGGTGGGCCTCGCCGCGCGCGCAAGTGCTGGGCTTCAGGACCTACCGCTATGCTGGTGCAAGGAAAGCGTCCTCGCGAACTCCACTGGTATCACGCCGGCCCCATGCTGTACGGCGATTGGGGCACGAGCCGCCTCTACGTCTTAGGGCTGTGCTACTATTACACCCGGCAGGCGTCCTTTTGGTTCATGCTGGCCATGGCGGGCTTGTGGCTCGGCCTGGGCTGGGCATACCAGGTCATCTGCCGGCTTTATCCCGATGGGGGCGGCGTGTACTCGTCGGCCCGGCACCGGCACCCTATTCTCGGGATGGTGGGCGGGCTCTCGCTGTGCGCCGATTATGTGGTGACGGCGGCGCTTTCCAGCCTCGATGCGTTCCATTATGTGGATCTGCCGCACCCGCATCTCTGGGCAGCAGGTTGTATCATCGCCCTGGGCGCCATCAACTACTTCGGCCCTCGCAAGTCGGGCAGCGGCGCGCTGGTCGTCACCGTGCTCACGGTCATCCTGACGCTGGTTATCGCCGTGGCGGCCGTCCCTTCGCTAGGCCACGCGCACATCGAACGGCCCTCGGGTGGCCCCATCCAGTGGTGGAAGCAATTCACCTTTATCATCCTCGCCATCTCCGGGGTTGAAGCCGTGGCCAATATGACCGGCATCATGGTGGAGCCGGTCGCCCGGACCGCTCGGCGTTCCATCGTGCCGGTGATGCTGGAAATCGTGATCCTCAACCTGGTGATGACCCTGGCGATGCAAGCCCTTCCGCTGCATGTGTTGGGGGGTGGCGACGCGAGTAATGCCTACGTGGCACACCGCGACGACATGCTGCGCCTGTTGGCCGAATACTACGTTGGGCCCGGGTTCGCCGTCGCCGCGTCGTTGGTATGCGGGTTCCTGCTGTTGTCGGCAGTCAATACGGCCGTTACGGACCTGGTCAGCATCCAATACATGATGGCTCGCGATCGAGAGCTGCCAGCGGCATTCGCTGGGCTGAACCATTTCGGCATGCCGGCGGTCCCGCTGCTGATCGCGTGCTTGCTGCCCTTCGCAGTGGTGGTCGCGGTTCCCGATGTGGCGCACTTGGCCGATCTGTATGCCATCGGCGTCGTGGGTGCGGTAGCGGTGAATCTGGGCACGACGTCGACCAGCTTCACGCTGGAGATGCCATGGTGGGAGCGGGCCGGCATGATGGTACTTGCCGCGGTGATGAGCCTCATCTGGGTGACCATCGCCTGGGAAAAGCCGCTGGCGCTTGCGTTCGCCATGAGCATCCTGGGGGTGGGCCTGGCTGGCCGGTGGGTGGCCCACAATCGGGCGAGAATTCGGGAGTGGGTGCGGGTGCCGGCCCCGGCGCCCGAGCCGGCCGCGGCGCCCCCCGAAGCCGCGCCGGCCTACGAGCCTGTGGGGCGGATCATGGCGGCAACGCGCTGGAATCCGCGGCTGATCCGCTTCGCGGTCGAGGAGGCCAAGAACCGCCGGGCCGAGCTGTTCATCCTCTTCGTCCGGCACCTGGCAGTCATCCCCATGGGTTCGGTCACCGTGCCGGATGCAAGCCACGACATCGACGCCCAGGCGGTATTCAACGATGCACAAGCCGCAGCACGCCAGGCAGGTGTGCCGCTGCGGCTCCTGTATTCGGTGGCCGAAAACGTGCCCGACGCCATCCTCGATATCGCCGTCACACACGGCGTGGATCTGTTGATCCTCGGCGCAACCCAGCGGGGAGCACTCTGGCGCACCATGAAAGGGGACGTGATTCAACGGGTGGGCCAGTATCTGCCGGAGGGCACCGGCCTATTGATCCACGCATGAAACCGATACGCCATAGGGCAAAGATGCCGAATCCCCAATGTTGAATCCCCGATGCCGAATGCCGGAGGCCCAACGCCGAAGCGCGAAGCATGAAGCGCGAAGGATGTAGGACCAATAGCGAAGGAAGGCGGCAAACGCGCGACGAATGTTCCACAGAAGACTGACGGCCCAGGGCTATCGCGTGGTTGCAAACACGCCCCTACGCCTCCGTTGTGCGGCGAAGGCGGCTCTGGTAAAAGAAGGAGGCACACGCCGTGCGTTTTCCGCATGAGGTCTGGCTACATGGAGCCGTCCATGCCGGCGCCTGGAGATTCCTATCCCGTCTGGCTGCGGCCTCCGCTGGGCACGCGGCCCCCGAACGACGATCGGTTGCTGAGGCTGCCGGAGTTCGCAAGCCCGCCGGAGCTGATTCATGCGCCGGCCCTGGGAATCGTGACCGCCGTTTTCGCCATTCGCCATTTGCGGCGAGGGCATCGACCCCAGTCTGAAAGGACCCAAGACCCATAGGCCGAGATCATAGCGAGTAGCCATTGGGTCGTATCGAGCATCCATTGAACCGCATCGAGCCGTTATTGGGCCGTATCGTATCGTGAAATCATCGAGGGCCGCGTGAGTCCTGCCAGCATGGAAACCGACATCTTTGGCATCACCGCCACCGGCGAGCCGGTGGAGCGCTTCACCCTGCGGAACCGCGGGGGGATGATGGTGCGGTTGATCAGCTTCGGCGCCACGGTGACCGAATGGCACGTGCCCGGCCGGGATGGAGTGGCCGACGTGGTGCTGGGTTTCGACCAACTCCGCCAGTACGAGACCGAAAGCCCGTATTTTGGCGCCACCGTAGGCCGGGTGGCCTTCCGCATCACTCAGGGGCGATTCCGGCTTTTTGGCAAGGAGTACCGGCTGTCGCTCAATGTGCCGCCCCACCATCTGCATGGCGGCCTGCGGGGGTTGAGCCACGTGGTGTGGCGGGCCGAACCGTTCACCTCGCCGGCCGGCGCTGGCGTGCGCTTCTATTACCACAGCCCCGATGGCGACCAGGGCTACCCGGGCGATTTGGACCTGGAAGTTACCTACACGCTGGGCGAGGACCATTCGCTGGCCATCGATTACCTGGCCGTGGCCGACCAGCCCACGCCCGTCAACCTCACGCACCACAGCTATTTCAATCTGGCGGGGCACGGCGCGGGCGATGTGCTGGGGCATGTGCTTCAGCTAGAGTGCTCGCGCTATACGCCGCTGGATGCCAAGCGGATTCCCACTGGCCAGGTGGCCTCGGTGGAAGGCACCCCTTACGATTTCCGCAAGCCGGTGCCCATCGGCGCCCGCATTGCCCAGGTCCTGGCCGAGGCGGGCGGCTACGACCTGAGCTATCTGCGCGATGCCCCCGAGAATCGCTTGGCGCGGGTGGCCACCCTTCACGAACCCAAAAGCGGGCGGACCATGGAGGTGCTCAGCACCCAGCCGGCGGTGGTGCTGTACACGGGCAACTATCTGGATGGCTCGCTCCGCGGCAAGGGCGGGGCGGTGTACCGTCGCCATGCGGGGGTGTGCATCGAGACGGCCCACCTGCCCGATTCGGTCAATCAGCCCAACTTCCCGTCGATCATTTTGGGGCCTGGCCAGCGCTACCAGCACCGCTGCGTGTACCGCTTCGTTGCCCCGCGATAGACGGGTTTCCGCCAGCCCCACAGGCACCCGGGGGCCGAGTTTCAGGGCAACTCGGCCGGGCGCTACTGGCCGGCCTGGAGGATCGCCATGGCCCGGCGATGGTGGGGCGACGTGACCGCACCCTGGAGGATGGGATCCTGGGTCTCGACCAGGTGCCGGTGCAAACGCCGCAGCAGGTCGCGGCGGACCGCGGCGTATTCGGGCCTGTCGGCCACGTCGTTCTGCTCCCACGGGTCTTTGCTCAAGTCGTAAAGCTCGATATGCGGATGATAGGCCACCGCATGGTTGGCCGGCACCTTGGTCTCCGAAAGTGGCCGCCAACACTGCGAGGGGTCCATGAAGGCCGGGGCGGTGGTGAAGTTCACGATCAGCTTGTGCGTTTCGGTGCGGATGGCCCGGCGGGGGTCGTAATAGTCGCGGTAGGTCAACTCGGTGAAGATTTCGCTGCGGGGGGTGTACGGCTTGCCATCCAGAAGCGGGGCGAACGACCGGCCTTGCACCCGGCTGGGGACGGGGATACCCACCAGGTCCAGCAAGGTGGGAAGCACGTCGATGTTGGAGACCATCTCGTTGCGAACCACGCCGCCGTGCCAACCCGGCCGGGCCGGATAACGCAAGATAAGCGCCACCTGCACGCCCGGCTCGTACACCGAGCACTTGGCCCGCGGCATGGCAATGCCATGGTCGGAGGTAAAGAGGACGAGGGTGCGGGGTTCGAGGCCCGTTTCGGCCAGGGCGGCCATCAACCGGCCGAACTGGGTATCGACGTGTCGGACCATGCCCTGCAAGCCGGCCAGCTCGCGCCGCGGGCCTTCGGTATCGCGCAAATAGCCGGGCACTTCGACGCCCAGCGAGGCATCGGGTTCGAGGTTCGGGCCGGGGAAACTATTGTCGTTCGGCAGGGCGCCGGGCCAGTCGGGCTGGCGGTACGGCAGGCGGTGCGGTTCGATGAAGCCGACCGATAGGAAGAACGGCCGCTGGGGGTTTTGGGCCAGTTCGCGCAGCAGGCCGATGGCGGCGTCGGTGGCGGGCTTGGCCGCCGCCGGTCGCAGGTGCCGCTCATAACTGCACCGCTGGAACCCCGACGCGGTTTCGTGGATCACGCCGACGGCGGCGGTGGTATAGCCCGCCTCGCGGAGGATTTGCGCTAAATGCCGCTCGTCCGGGTTGAGGTCCCAGGCGAAATTGGCATGGCACAGCCCCATCACGCCGTTGGAGTGGGGCCAGCGCCCCGTGAACAACGAGGCTCGCGAGGGGCTGCATCCGGGATTGGTGCAGAAGCTGCGGGCGAAGCGGACCCCCTGCTCCGCCAAGCGATCCAGGTTGGGCGTCTGCACCGTCTTGACGCCATAGCAGTGCAGGAATTGGCCCAAATCGTGGCAGTGGACCAACAGGATGTTCGGGCGCTGGGCGGGGCCGGACGGCGCAGCCGGTGCGGCGGCGGCCATGCCCAGGGCCATCACGGTCCAGGTTCCGCAGGCCGCAAAAAGGGCAAGAGTTCGTCGCGATCGCATGGCGAGCCTCACTAGGACAAGGATGGACGGCGCAATCCGCGAGCCACACCGCCTGAGCCTGCGATGCCTGGCCGGCTCGCTGGGCTGCGTGGCCGGGTGGCACGCCCCATCATTGGAATCGCGGCCGGGTTTGTCAACACGCCTCGGCGGTCTTGGCGGCGCCGGCGGGGGAGGCCTCGGTGGGCACGCCCGACACCAGGCGCAGGTCCACCACCACGGGCAGGTGGTCCGACGCCCGCACGGCCAGGTCGGCGCGGGGCACCTCGGCGGCCACCACCTCCCAGTGCCGGTTGACGAACACGTGGTCGATGCGGACCCAGGGGTAGCGGCTGAAGTAGGTCCTTTTTGCGCGGTGCCGAACCAGCCCCACCTGCGCGTCGCGAAACCGCCGGGCCAGACGGCGGTACGCCCGGCCGCGAGGGCTGGAGTTCAGGTCCCCGCAAATCACCAGCGGGCCGCTCTGCCGGGGCCCACCCAGCCACTCGGGCCCCAACAGTTCCTCGATATGGGCCAGGCGCTGCCGGGCGTCGTGGCCTAGGTGGGTGTTGAGCACTTGTACCGGCGCGCCGCCCATCTCGATTTCGACCCAAAGCGCTCCGCGTGCACTGGGGTCCTTGCGATCGGCGGCGAAGACCAGCCGGCCGGCACGCAGCACGCGCAATGGCCGGCGGGCCACCACGGCGCTATCGAATCCGTCGCTGGCCCAGTACAGGGCCGAACCGAACAAGAAATCCCGCTGCAAGTGCTCGACGATCTCGTGGAGGCGCTCGGGCACGGCCGGGCCGGCAGCCTCGGCCGTTTCCGCCTGCCCCGGCAGGCTCGGCCCCTCGAGTTCCTGGAGGGCCACGATGTCGGGATCGTATTGGGCGATAAGTTGGGCGATGCGTTCGGGGGCCAGCCGGCCATCGCTGCCCACGCAGCCGTGCACGTTGTACGACATGACGCGCACGGCATGGGGGTCCGGCCGCGGGCGAACCAGGCGCCGCCCGGTGCGCAGCGGCATGCGCCCCAGGGCGTGCAGGGCCGCCGCCCGGAGGTCCATCGGGCGCAACCAATGCTCCGCCCTCTCCGGCAAGCACGTGCCTGCCGGCAGCAGCACAAAGCCCAGCGTTTCTTCGGCGCCAGGCCCCGCATGGGCCCCGCTTTCGTCCGGGAAGGAAATAGGCGGGCAACCGTGTGCCCACCCCGAAAGGATCAGTTCCCCCGAATACGGATGGCGGCACAACGTACTCAGGTCTTCGGCCACCTCCGGCAAAAAGGGATGGTCCTTGCCCAGGACCTCGGCCGCTTGGCCGGGGATCGAGAATTGCCCAGCCGCCGTAACCGCCCACACGGCCCCGCCGCTGGATGTATAGTACACGGCGGGGATGGCATGCTGATGGACGAACTGGCGGGCCAAGGCGGCCTTGGCCTCGTCGGCAAGCGGCCGAGGCGGATAGACGTGCCCCAACGGGCCCATGGCGGCCACCTCGGCCCCGGGAAGCAACTCCGCAACCACTTGCTGGATGGTCCGGCCGGTGTGCAGCGGATAGGCCAGCGTGCCCTCCTGGCCGTGGTCCGAATAGATCCACACCTGGTACTGCCGGCGCCGCGCCCGGCCTGTGGCGCGCCAGATGCGGCGGAGGCAGCCGTCGATGCCCTTGAGCGTCCAATGGGCGAAGCGCGAGCTTGGCCCCCGGCGATGGGCCTGCTCGTCGTAGCCCAGCAGGTTCAAGTGGATGATGGGCAATCCGCGGGCCACATCCAGGATCGCCCCGATGGTGGCCAGCTCGCGCAGCACAATGCTGACCACCACGCGGGCCGGGATGAATTTCAGCTCTTTGCGAACACTGCGGCCTGCCAGGCACCCCCGGAGGAAGTCGGCCACGGCCAGCACCACTTCCAGGGCCATCAAACCGGCCACGCGGAGCACGCTGGCCAGGTGCCAAAGGACCAGAATGGCCAGGGCCAAGGGATTCAGCGCCCGCAGCAGTTGCCCCCAGCGAAGCACCGGGGCGCAGAAATGCACCTCGGCGGCCCCTCCGGTGTACACGTTGCTGTACACGCTTCCGCCTTCCAACAGGGCCGCCCCCTGGGCGCGAAGGTCGCGTTCGATCCGCTCGGCCACGTCGGCTTCGTACATCCGCACCAGCCGGCCCGACTGGGGATCGCGGAACGAAAAGGCCGGCACCGCGGTCTTCACGCCGTAGAACAGTTCTCCCTGCACGGCTGGGGTGCTCGAGGGCAAGCCGGAATAGAAGGGCCGGGCCTGATAGCCCTCGCGGCGGAGCAGCCGCCGCAGGGTGGGCAGCTTGCCGCGGGCCAATGCGCGCTGGAACTGTGTGTGCGAGAGGCCGTCGATCTGGATGAGGATTAGGCCTGGCTCGGCGGCGGCCGGCTCGGCCACCGGCAGGCGCATGAGGCGAATGCCCCACTCGCTGCGGCTGGTCCAATGTCTCAGGGCGCGGCCAGCCCAGCCACCGCCAAAGGCCCCCGCGCCATCGCCGCCGCGGTTTCCAGGCGCTGCGGGCCGACCGCACCAGGTTGCTCCACAGCTCCCATTCCCGCTCCAGCCACCGCAACGTGGCCTCCCAAGGGCTGTCTTCAAAGGGCTTTTCGCGCGGGGTTCTGGCCAAAAGGTCGGCGTAGTGCCTAAGGGCCTTTTCCGCACAGTGTGCCATGGAGAATCGCTCGGCCGTGGCCCGGGCGTGACGGCAAAGGGCTTGGCGCCGCGCCGGCGAAGCCTCGAGCAACTCGGCCACGGCGCCGGCAAACCCTCGGACGCTGGGCCTGGCCAGCAATCGCCCGTTCCACCCGTCGATCACCACCTCGCGGGCGCCGGGGGCATCGAGGGCCACCACGGGCACGCCGGCGGCCATCGCCTCGGTCAGCACCATCCCCTGCGTTTCGCTGACCGACGCAAACACGAACACATCCATGGCATGGTATGCATCGACCAGCGCATGCCCAGTTCGCGGGCCCAACAGATGCAGGCGCTCGGCCAGCGCGGGATCGGCAAAGCGGCGGCGGATGTCGGCCTCTGACGGCCCCGACCCGACGACCACGAAGTGCGCCTGGGGAAAGCGGCGCAGCACCCGGGCCACGGCCGCCGCCAGGAAATCGAGATTCTTCTCCGGCGCCAGCCGCCCCACATGCCCGATCACAAACGCATCGGGCGCAATGCCTGCCTCCTTGCGCACCTGTTGGCCGTCGCCCCGGGCAAAATGCTCCACATCGACCCCGGTAGGGACCACCTCGATGGGCACCAATACGCCCCGCTGCCGCAAGATAGCCGCCACGCTCTCGCTGGGCGCGAAAACCAGGTCGCAGAGGTTGGCGTACCCGGTGGCCAGGCGCTTGACGAACCGGGCCATGCGCGGCCGATCCCCCGGGACATAATGCGTGTAATGCTCGTACATGGTGTGGTGGGTGAACACCAGGGGGCGCCGGCCCCGCACGGCCTCCGCCAGGCG
>JBBIQF010000238.1:0-9383 GCA_037442445.1 Planctomycetaceae bacterium | reverse complement strand
CGCTAACCGATCCCGACTGCGGCACCGGGGAAATCCCTGCGTGTGGGGTAATCTTTGCCGCGGGACTGCCACGTGCCTTCAAGCAATTCTAGGTTATCGGGGAGGGGGGAAGGGGGGAGGAAGGAATCGAGAGTACCAGTATGTGGGGGGCGGTTGGGAAATCCGGCAGTTCCGGCGTGGCAGGCAAATCTGGCATAACCGGCCGGGAAAGCTGCGGAAGGTACCTAGAAGAGGCAGACTGGCCAAAAGAACGCGGCAGGCCCCGCCGATAGCTGTTGTAGATTGATGGTGTGGAACCCAATCCACGACCCGAGCGTCGGTAACCGTCCGTTTTTGCCATGAGGAGTGTGTCCATGAACCGTCGCGTTGTTCTGCCGCTGGTGGCTGCCGGTGCCCTGATTCTGCTGCTTGGCGCCTCGGCCGAGGCGGGCCTGTTCCATCGCACGTGTGCCCCGGCGTGTTGCGAGCCGGCCGTATGTGCCCCGGCCGCATGTGCTCCGGCGTGCGCGCCGGCCTGCGAGCCCTGCTGCAAGGTGAAGCGGGTGCGCTGCTGCAAGCCGCGCTGCTGCGAGCCGTGCGCCCCGGCGTGCTGTGAGCCGGCCAAGGCGGCCCCCTGCGCTCCGGCCTGCGAGCCGCGCTGCTGCGAGCCCTGCTGCAAGGTGTAGAAGGTCCGCTGCTGCAAGCCGCGCTGCTGCGAGCCGTGCTGCAAGGTCCGCTGCCGCCGCATTTGCGGCCATCGGGCGGCCTGCTGCGAGGCCCCCTGCTGCGACGGCGGTGCTGCGGCCCCCGCTGCCCCCGCAGCTCCGGCACCCGCTCCCGCCAAGAGCTAAATAACACGCAGCCATTTTCAAGGCCCCGGCGGCCCAGCCCACGGACGGCTGGGCCGCTTGCTTTTCTTGCCCGCCGCCTGGCGCTGCGGCCAGCGCGAAACAATGCCCCCGGCGTCAACCCGCTCGCCCCCCAAGCCGGGCTTGGCCTTTCGCGCTACACCAGCCCGTAGGCGGCCAGCGTCTTGCGGAGCTTCGCTTCTTCGGCTGGCCCCAAGGGGGTCAGCGGCAACCGCAGTTCGCCCGTATCGCGCCCCAGCATCTTCATCGCCGCCTTGATGGGGATGGGATTGGTGGCCAGGCCCAGCATGTCCCGGCACAGCGGAAACAGCTTGCGGTGCCAGCGTTGGGCCTCGGCCACATTGCCCGCCTCGAACGCTTCGATCAGCGCTTTCATGTCCCGGGGCACGATGTTGCCCACCACCGAGATCACCCCCCGGCCGCCAATCGACAACAGCGGCAACGTCAAGCTATCGTCGCCGCTAAGCACCGTCAGGTCCGTCAGCGCCAGGATCTGCGATGCCTGATCCATCGAACCCGACGCCTCCTTGACCATGGCGATATTGGGCAACTCGGCCATGCGGGCGATGGTTTCCGGCTCGATGTTCTTGCCGGTCCGGCCGGGGATGTTGTAAATGCACAGGGGGATATCGACCGCCTCGGCCAGCGCTTTGAAGTGCTGGTAGAACCCTTCCTGGGTCGGCTTGTTATAGTAGGGGGCCACGACCAGCGCTGCGTCGGCCCCGCTCTTGGCCGCCCATTTGGTCAGCCGCAATGCCTCGCTGGTGCTATTGGATCCGGTGCCGGGCATGACCTTGATCCGCCCGGCCGCCAGCTCCACCGAAACGGCAATCACCCGCTCATGCTCGGCATGGGAAAGCGTGGGGCTTTCGCCCGTGGTGCCCACCGGGCAGATGCAGGTCGTGCCCGCCTGCACCTGGAACTCGATCTGCTCTTTGAGGGCCGCGACATCCACCTGGCCATCGCGGAAAGGCGTGATGAGGGCCACCGAAAGGCCAGCGAACGATTCAGCGCGGGTAGGCATGGCGGAAAAACCGTGGAAAACAGGGCGGCAAAAAACCAGGGGGAGGAAAACCCGCGGACAAGCCCCGGGCCGCAGCCTCTGGGGCCTTCCACACCGTCGTCACGAAATCAGGCGTTTCATCTCTCGGACCGCCTGCTCGATACCCACGAAGATGGCCCGAGCCACGATGCTGTGGCCGATATTGAGTTCGTGCATCCCTTCGATCGTCGCGATGGGGCGGACGTTCCGGTACGTCAAGCCATGGCCGGCGTGTAGCGCCATGCCCGCCTGGCGCACCCGGACCCCCATCTGGCGGATCTGGTCCAGCTCGGCCTGGCGCTGGGGCCCAGGGGGTGCCAGAGCGTAACGGCCGGTGTGCAGCTCCACGGCGTCGGCCCGGAGTTCGGCGGCCGCGTCGATCTGCCGCGGGTCGGGATCCAAAAACAGGCTGACCGAAATCCCCGCCTGGCGCAGCCGGTCCATCACCTCGGCGACACGCGACTTCTGGCCCGCAACGTCCAATCCCCCTTCGGTAGTAATCTCCTCGCGCCGCTCGGGCACTAAGGTAGCCTGGTCGGGCTTGACCTGGCAGGCGATGGCTACGATCTCGTCCGAGCACGCCATCTCCAGATTGAGCTTGACGCGCACGGTCTGCCGCAAGATGCGGAGGTCGCGGTCCTGGATGTGCCGCCGATCCTCGCGGAGGTGCAGCGTAATACCGTCGGCCCCGCCCAACTCGGCCAGCACCGCCGCCCAGACGGGGTCGGGCTCGTCGGTCCGCCGGGCCTGCCGGACCGTGGCCACGTGATCGATGTTGACGCCTAGATCGACCATCGGCTCATGGAAACCCGCGAAGCTAAATCGCCTGCACCGCTACCAAACCCGGGGGGTTGGCAGCCGCCCCCACGGCCGCCCCCCGGTTTCACGGCTGATTATAGCGAGGTCCCCCGCCGCCGCAAGGATCGCAACCCGAGGGCTTTTTTCGGGCTTTTTACGCTCCATCCAACCCGGCACCTACCGGGCATAAGCTAGGCTAGAGAAAGCGGGGAGTAAGGGCAGGGAGCAGGGAGCACGGAGCAGGGAGCACGGAGTGGCGGGCGACATGGCAACTGGCCGCCTGGCGCAAGCAGACAAACGTGTGGTCTGCCCCCAGGCAACGGCGCTGGTCAGGTGACCGCGGCCGCCCACGGACCTGATCCCGGTACGGTACCTGCCCCGGGTGCCTGATACCTGTACGCGGCGCGTCTTTTTTTGGGACCGGCTCGTATGGACTGCCACGAACTGGCTTTACGCATCCAGCGGATGCAACCCGATGCGTTGCCACGCGACGTGGCCCGGCTGTGCCTGCTCTTGGCCAACTCGGTCCGTGATCTCGGCGAACTCCGCGACGATCGCCGCCTGGCCCAGGCGTGGCAGGAAATGGGCATGCGGCTGCAGGCCGCTACCGATCAACACGCCGCCATGACCGAGGAACTCGAAGCCCTGGCCAAGCAAGACCCCTCGAAGTTCACCCTGGAACAGGTCTGGGTGCTCATCCGGGCCATCAAGGTGCAAAGCCAGATTCTCGAGCTTTATGTGGGCCGGCCCCACGTCGAAGTCTGACGCAGGGAGCCTATTCCGCAAAAACGTGCGGGCGATTGCAAGCCGATGCTCTTCTGGGGGCAGGGCCGCCAAAAGTGACGCTTCTTGCAAGACAGGCCCGTTTACGGGTTTTACCGCCGGCAGGCGGCCGATAGGCCCGGCCTTTGAGGCCGGGTTCGGCTTGGAGCTTTGCTGGGCTATCTATCGCACAAGGAGGCCCGTAAACGGGCCTGACACAGAAGGGTCGATATATCGAAGGGACAGTCTAGGCAGGCCGGCCGACCCGCCGTAAACGCCGGGCCTATAGGCCGCTGGCGGCAAACGCCCCTAAACGGGCGTCTGCAAACGACTAGCCGTAAACCGTACCGGACTCTCTGCTGGCCGCTCATTCCTGCCGGGCGATGCGCTCGAAGCGGATGCGGAAGGCGCGGTAGCCGGCCGCAATCCGGTCGGGATATAGCCGCGCTAGTTCCTCGCGGAGCTCGCTGGCCGAGGCGAATCCGTCGGGCACGGCGTCGGCATCGGTCAGGTCTTCCAGGCGGACCTCTTCCACAGCGGTGATGCGGATGCGGCCCACGCCGGGGATGTAGCTCCGCTGGCCGGCCCGCATGAACCGGTGCTTCCACAGCCGGATGGTCTGGGTTTTCTCGCCGCTGCGGATAGCGGGCAGGAATTGTTTTTTGAACAGCAACATGGCCGCTCGCCCAGGCCGCAGAGTCGCGCCCACCCCGCTAGCGGGCGTTCCACTGCCGGATGAGTTGCTCCCAATGCTTGCGGTCGAAGTTCTTGGGTTGGGGGTAATCCTGGTTGGCTTCGAGTTCTTCGAAGGTGGGAGTAGGTGTCCGTACGCCGCCCGGGGGGACCTCCATCCCGGCCACCCAGACGATGGCATTGAGGACCACGGTGCGGAGATCGTCGTGGGCCCAATTCCAATGGTAATGGCCGCCGGTAAAGCCGAACCCCCGGCCACCCCCGGGCCGCTCGAACGCCCAGGCCACATGTTCGGGCATGCCTTTGCGTGCCCGGACGACAGGGTTGCCGCTGTGGGGGCCGTCGGGGCGATCGCGTGTGCTATCCGGCGGAATAGCCGTAAGAATAGGCGTCACGCCCTTCATCCCCTCGACAAACCGCATGTGGTAGTACCATTCGTCCTCGATGGCAAAGGGCTTGACACCCCGGGTGATGGGATGCTCGGGCAGGCTTTTGAACTCGGCCTTCCAGAAGGGGTTGACCGACCAATACTGCTCGAAGTAGCCGCCGACCCATTGGAGCACCTTCTTGCCGGCCGGTTCTTTGGGCACTTCGACAGCGTAGTGCAAGAGGGCCAATCCCACGCCCTGCTGCATCAGCGGTTCGAGTTGGTCCAGATGCGGGAGCATAGGGTGACCGCCACCGCCGTCGGAGAAGATGACGATGGCCGAGGCCCCCTCGAACGCCTTGGGATCCTTGGGCCAGCCGTCACGGTACACCACGCAATCGATTCCGGGCACATGGCGGTTCAACAGGCCCGCCAAGAGCGTGCAGCCCGCATAATGGGCATGGCTGCCATAGCCGTGGCTCCGCTTGCCGGCGACGAACACCACCCGCTTCTTGCTGCCAGGGGCTGGGGAAGAAGAATCGCCGCTGGGCCCAGGTCCCAGGCGCTTCAGGCGGATGTCGCGGAACTGGATCTTCATGGGGGGCCCGGCGTGAAGCTGCAAGGCCAATAAGCCCGAGGCCTTGCGCATCTCGGCATCCTCGTCGGTGATGTCGGCCATCACCACGCCATTGATCTCGTGGATGAAATGGAACTCGCGGGCCACGATGCGGTACTGGTTCCAGTCGTTCTTGTGGATGGCCTGGGCCAACTCGGCCGGGTCGCCGAGCTTGCCCACCACCTTGGGCTTGTGATCGGAGCCGATAACCACCTTCTGCCCGCGGCCGCAGAGGATGCCCCGGTCGCGCTCGCCATAGAGGATGCCGGTGAAGGTGTTGGCCGCGTCGATATCGGCCTGGTAGCCGCCGATGACCCAGCGGCCCCAGGTGTCCGGCGCTTCGCGGCTGCGGTATTGGATGCCCGAGTTGCCGCCTTCGATCTTGTACTTCAGCACCAGCTCGAAATCGGCCACCTCGCCTTTGCGCCAGATGAGAAAGGTGTTGCCGCGGGTGGGCTTTTCGGCGGTGGTCTGGCCCACGATTGCCCCGTCTTCCACACGCCAGAAATCGGGGTTGCCATCCCAGCCGTCAAGCGTCTTGCCGTCGAAGATGGGCTCGAACCCGGCCTCGTCGGCAGCCAAGGCCCAGGGGGCCGGCAAGCCAAAGCCGGCGACCGCAAGGGCAATGCCGTACACGAAAGCCGCCAGCACACCGCGGCGGTTCCGCAACGAAGGTGCAAGACTCATGGTCAATTCTCCCTTATCGAGTAAGTGGCCAGCGGGGCGCGTGCCGGGCACGCAGATGCCGGCCGTGCGCCGGCGGGCTGAAGCAGTCGCCCTCTCGAACCGCCCGGCCCGCCCAGCCCCGAAGTGCCGCGGCGGGTAACCCGTGCGATTTCAATTGACTCCTTCGGTAACGCCTTTCCATTGGTCGGTGCGGAAGGGCGAGGCCGGCAGGCCTTCGCGGTTCATCAGGTTCGGTTCCGCGTCGTCCTTCCAAGCATAGCGGACCGCCACCGGCTGGGAAACCTCGGAGCTGTGCACCACCACGGTATTGCCGTCCAGCACGGCCTGGGCGGGGTGGAACTTTTGGTCGGCCCCGGCAACGGCGAAATGGCTCGGCGGCTTGCCGTCGCGCGTGGCCAGTCCGCCCCCGCAGTGGTCGAAATGGATGCGGACCTTGTTCCCTTCGATCGCCATAGACTTGTAGATCGGCCCCGAATAGACCGCGTCCTTGCCGTACACCTTGGCCAGGGCCCATAGCCCCAGGCGCCGGCCGACCTCCTGCTTGTTCTTGGGGTGGATGTCCTTGGGGTCGCCGATGTCCATGGTGACGGCCATGCCCACGTTGGGCGTGTTCTGCATGGTCAGCGTCTGGGCCTCGCGGAGTTCGGCGCAGGCGATTTCACCGGCCGGCCCGTAACGGTAAGGCGCCAACTGCACCATGCCGAAGGGAAAATCGCCCTGGCCCCACGCCTGGCGCCAATCGCCGATCAAAAGGGGCATGAGGATGCGGTACTGGTACGCCCGGCCCACGTTCGATTCGCCTTGGTACCAGATCGCCCCGCGAATGGCATACGGCACAAGCGGAGCGATCATGCCGTTATTGAGGCTGCCCGGCCGCCACGGGTTCTTCTTGTCCGGATTCTTCTCCCACCGCTCAAGCAGGGGGCGCAGAGCGGGGACCGACTCCAAGGCTTTGCGGCTGATCCACGATTCGGCGGGGGTGCCGCCCCAGGAGGTGTTGATCATGCCCACCGGAACCCCCAGCTCGCGGTGCAGGTGCCGCGCGAAAAAGTATCCCACCGCGGAAAAACGCGGCACGCTCTTTGGGTCGCACACCACCCAGGCACCCGTGCAATCGTCCTGGGGCGATTCCGCTACCTTTTTCTGCACCGTGAACATGCGGATCTTGGGGTCATTCGCCGCGGCGGCTTCTTCCTGCGCATTGGCCGAGGCGGCCACCGGCCATTCCATATTCGACTGTCCCGAGCAAACCCACACCTCGCCGACTAGCACGTCTTTCAAGTGCAAGGTGTTGGCCTTGCCACGCACGACCAGCTCATGCGGCCCCGGGTCGGCCAGCGGAGCCAGGGCCACGCGCCACCGGCCGTCGGCCCCGGCCTTGCACGACACGCTTTGCCCCGCACAGGCCACGGTAATTTCCTCGCCCGGGTCGGCCCAGCCCCACACGGGCACCGCCTGCTGGCGCTGAAGGACCAGATGATCGGAGAAGAGGGCGGGCAGCCGGACCTCGGCCCACGCGGCCGAGACCACCGCCAACCACACCGCTGCCGCGGCCCGAAACCCGTTGCGTGCTGGCATGATGCATACCTCCCAAGTGGAAAAACCATCGCGCCTGCGGAACCCTCCGCAGGCGCTGCCGGCGGAAAGTCTCCCAACATACTCGGCTTGAAGCGCACAGGCAAGCACCGCAGGCGCAGTGGCCCCTTGCGGCCGCCCTTGCCGCCCCGCGCACCTCGGCGGCTCTATCGGATCACTGCGGGGCGGATAGCGCTTCGGAGAGCAATTCCTGCGCCCGTGCCGGGAGCCGTGGCAGGGCAGCGCGAAACCGGCTGGCCGCCTCCTTGCCGCGAATCATGCCTGCCAGCCGGGCCGCGTGCGCCTGGAGCACTGCATCGGAACCCGCAAGGGCTTCGAGAACCTGGGGCACGGCCTCGGCCGGGCTGCACCGCACCAACCCGCTTAGGGCCCCACACCGCAGGTGCGAAGCCTGTGCGGTCTGAAAGACATGAAGGTAAACGCCGCGCGCGGCGGGCAAATTGCCCTGCTCGGCCAGGCGCTCGGCCCGGAGCAGCGCTGCATGGGTCCGCGCCGAGGCAATCTCCTCGCTCCGGGGCGGGGAAGGCTCCGCAGCATTGGGCAAAGCCGCGCTACCCAGATTGCCCAAGGCCAATAGCGCAGCCGCGGCCACGGGCCGTTGCGGATCGCTGGCCAGCTCAGCGAGGACCCGCTCGGCACTCGTCTGGCGCCGCCGCCCCAAGGCCTGGATAAGCGCGATGCGCCACTGCGGGTCGCGGGTGTCGTGCAGTGCGGCGGCCAATGCCCGGCCGGCTGCCAGCGACGGATTGCTCTCCAGCGCCGCAAGTGCGTATTGCCGGATGGTGCTATCGGCATCGGCCAGCAACCGGGCCAGCACATCGACCGACTCGTCCGTCCCCAGGACCGCCTGTTCCCGCAAACAATAGACCCGCTGGTTCAGGTCCCGGCTCTTCTCCAGCCGCGCCAGCATGGCCCGGACCAGCGCCGCACGCTGGACGGCCTTTTCCGGATTCATGGCCCGCCGCACGATCTGGTCCAGCACCACCATGCCCGAGGTCCGCTTGCCGCTGGGCAAGGGATACTCCTTGGCCGACATGAGCACGTCGATCACTTGGCCATAGGCCGCTTCCCATTCCGCGGCGCTCCGGGTGGCGGGCGGGGCCTGGCCGGTCAACTCTTCGATCAGCCGCTGGACCTCGGCAAGCCGGGCATCCGGTGCGGCCGGCGCAGCCAATCCGGAACTTACCGCAGAGAGGGCGACATGGGGTGGCGGCATGGGCGTTGCTCCTTCAGTGGGCTGGAACGCGGCGGCAGTCTTTCACGCGGGTGGTCCAACGAGCCGGCAGGTTCACCCCGCCGGAAACCACGGGGCGATAACCCCTGGCTCGTTTTGGGTCAAGCGCGCTGGCCGGGTGCTGTTACGGGTCAGTACACTTGCCACGGCGCACGTTTGGGTGTATCGAGCAAACGGTTGGCTTCGGCATCGCCGGGGAACTCGCCTTTGACCGGGTCATACCGCAGTGGCCTCTGGAGCTGGTCCATGATGGCAATCAGCAGGCACAGCGAGCCCGAGCGGTAGGCGACTTCCTCGTTGCAGATGGTGGGCGTGCGGGTCCGCATGCACTCCAGCCAATTGCCGTTGTGGTCGTTGTTGCGTGGCCGGTACAGGCGGACATCGCCGGGGCCCAGCGGTGTGGGATCGAACTTCTCGCGGATTTTCGGGCCGCCAACGATGCGTTTTTGCCCATCGGTGCCGAAGACGGCGGTATCGGCCGAGTCGCCGGGTGTACGGGGGCAGTGGATTTCCACGCCGTCGGCGTAGCGGATGCGCAGCGGCATGTCGCGCTCGGGGGGCAGGATTTCCACGGGCCCTTCCGCATCTTTGCCCAAGGCCCACTGGGCCATGTCCAGCACGTGCGATCCCCAGTTGCCGATCGAGCCCAGGCCGAAATCGCGGAACCCCTGCCAGTGGCCCACGAACCGGTAGGGCCGCCAGGCGGCCGGCCCCAGCCACAGGTCCCAATCGAACTCTTC
>JBBIQF010000237.1:5612-9450 GCA_037442445.1 Planctomycetaceae bacterium | reverse complement strand
CAATGACCAATGACCGAGGCACGTAGGGTGCGTGCTTTGCACGCACGGCAAGGGCTGGAATGCCGAATGACGAATGGCGAATGTCGAAAGCCAAATGACGAATGCCGAAGCAAGTCCCGATGAACCCATGGGGCTCGCTTGCCGCGCGGGTGCTCGCCCCCGGCCGGCGGGCTTACGGGTTCGGCTCCTCGAGGAAGAAA
Organism: Planctomycetaceae bacterium; assembly: GCA_037442445.1. Lineage (GTDB taxonomy): Bacteria > Planctomycetota > Planctomycetia > Pirellulales > Thermoguttaceae > JANLFZ01. The sequence goes on along the minus strand of JBBIQF010000237.1, from coordinate 9,250 downwards.
AGCGGCTGCCCGGTGCGGTCCTTGCCGAAGTCGCCAATCAGCCGGCGGGCCGCGGCCGAAAACAAAAAATCGGCAAACTGCTGGGCCAGCCTCTGGCGCTGGGCCGGGTTTTTCGGCCCCGAAGGGACGATCACCGAGTACACGTTGCGCAGCGCCGGATCGCCCTCCCACAGCACCTCCAGATCGAGCCGGCCTCGCAGCGAAAGGTAAGTCCCCCGGTCCGCGAGGGTATAAGCACCTTTCTGGCTGGCCATGCGGAGCACCTCGGCCATGCCGCTGCCCGCCTCGATGTACCAGGGCGGTTCGGGGTGGATGCCCGCAGCGGCCCAGAGCGACAGTTCCCGGGCATGGGTACCCGAGTTGTCGCCGCGGGACACGAAAGGCGCTTTGGCCCGGGCCAGCCGGCGTAGGGCCTCGTGGATCGAAGCGGCCGTCTTGACCCCCGCCGGGTCCGCCGCCGGCCCCACGAGCACGAAGTCGTTGTACATCACCGGCCGGCGAAGGCGGGCATGGCCCTGGGCGATGAACTGCTTCTCGGCCTCGGGCGAGTGGACCAACAGCACGTCGGCATCGCCACGCCGCCCGAGTTCCAACGCCTGCCCGCTGCCGACCGCCACGACTTCCACCCGAATGCCCGAGTGGGCCTCGAACGCCGGCACCAGCGCATCCACCAGGCCGGTGTCGCGGAGGCTGGTCGTGGTGGCCAGGACAAGCCGGCCGGGCACCGGCTTCGAGGCGTCCGCCGGCCCGCTGGCCCGGCATCCTCCCAGCGCATAACACGTCGCCAGGCCCCCGAGCACAAACAAATACCAAAGTCCCGCAAGCGGTCGTGCGCGATTCCTAAAACCCATGGTTGCCCTTTGGATGTGCCATTTGGCCCTTGATGCCGGTCAATAGACCATCCGCCCCTCGATGAAATCCCGCGTCCGCGGGTCGGCGGGCGAGTGGAAAAACTGTTCCGTGGGGGCGACCTCGATCAGCCGGCCCTCCCACACCAGCGCCACGCGCTGGGCCACCCGCCGGGCCTGGAACAGGTTGTGGGTGGCCCAGACCACGGTCATGCGGTACTGGCGTTGCAACCGGGCTACGGTCTCTTCTACCCGGGCGACTCGGCCGGGGTCCAGGCTTGCCGTCGGTTCGTCCAGCAACAGCACCTCGGGCCGAAGGACCAACACCCGGGCCAGGGCCACCAGATGCATCTGCCCGCCGGAAAGGGTGTGGACCGGCTGCTCGGCCAGGTCCTCGATACCCAACTCCCGCAGGATGGCCAGGGCAGGTGCCGCGCGCTCGGGTACCCGGCGTATGCGCAGGCCAAACTCGACATTGAACCGAACGCTGCCCGAAGGCAGGCACGGCCGCTGGTGCACCATGGCGATGCGCCGCCGCGCCGAGGGCGAAAGCCGGCCGGCACACACCTCCGCATTGTCGAAGCAGATACGGCCCCGAGTGGGCGCTTCCAAGCCGGCCAGCAATCGCAACAAGGTGCTCTTGCCGGCGCCGTTGGGCCCCAACAGACCGAGCACCTCGCCAGGCCAAACCGCCAACTCGGCCACCTCCAGCACCGGGGCCGCGCCGTAGGACTTGGCCACGGTTTCCAGGCGGTACAGGGGCGAGCCGTCCATCCGAAACCTCGGCTTACGCCAGCAGCCTGCCGCCATGGAGGCGGACCATGGCCAAATTGATTGCCAGGGCCAGCGCCAGCAATACGCCACCCAGGCCCAGCGCCATCCCGAACTCGCCGCGGCTGGTCTCCAGCACGATGGCCGTGGTCATCACCCGCGTGTAACCCCGGATATTGCCCCCCACGATGAGCACGGCGCCGACTTCGGAGAGGCTTCGGCCCAGGGCGGCGGCCACGGCCAGCAACACCCCCTGCCGCGCTTCCCGCAGCACGGCCCACCGGCATTGCCAGGGGGTAGCCCCCAGGCTCGCAAGCTGGAGGGCCAACTCGGCCGGCACGCTCTGCACCGAAATCATCGTGATGCCCACCACGAAGGGCAGGGCCAGCACGGTCTGGGCCAGCACCATGGCCTGGGGCGTGAACAGCCACCCCAAGCCCCCCAACGGGCCGCTCCGCGAAAGCAGCAGATACAGCACCAGCCCCACGACCACCGGCGGCAAAGCCATACCCGTCTGCAACACCGCTGCGACCACCCGCTTGCCCGGATACTGTGCCAGCCCTGCCAGTGCCCCCAGCGGCACGCCCACCACAGAACTCACGAGCACGGCGCTTGCCGAAACCTTGAGCGACAAGAGGACGATCGACCAGACCTCGGCATCGAACATCGCAGGCAGCATCCGCCGGGCACGCAACTCAGAAGGCGCAATGCCGTTATGGTACCGGCTGGCTGCAAGGTATCGCAATCTTCCGCCGGCCCGGCTGGGCCCTGGCCCGCCCGGTCATTGGTGCTTGGTCATTGGGATTTGGTCATTGGGATTTGGTCATTGGAGCTCCCTTCGACATTCGTCATTTGACTTTCGCCATTCGGCATTCCAGCCTTAGGCGTGCGTGCAAAGCACGCACCCTACTTGGGCTGGCCGGGCTTGAGGCCTACCGTGCGGAAAGCTCGCGGGTTTGTGTGCGGCCGGCAGCGGGGCCGTCGGGCAGGTCGAACACCACGCGGGTTTTCTGTCCCTCGTCGGCGCTTGTGGCCCCCGGGCCGGCAAAGCGGCCGGCGAGTTCCACGGTAACCTTGGCGGGCTTGTTCTCCGGATTGCAGATCGAGACGCTCAGCCCGCCTGGCACGCGCCGCCACAGGGCCAGGCACGGCGTATCGACCGACAGGCCGGGCAGTCCGGGGGGCGACACGCTGCCGGGCCGGTAGAATGCCGCGGCCGCGATCCCTAATGGGCCGTGCGCAACGGCCTGGCAATCGGCGTCGTTGCGAAGCACCTTCACGCGAGGCTCGGCCGCAACCGCCGGCATCTCCTCCAGGCGCTTGCCCGGCGCGACCAAGTAGGCATACGCCGCGCTGCTGGGCCTGCGGCCATGATCGATCCACAGGCAGAACAGATCCACAGACACGGGTTCCTTGGAGGCCTCGTGGTTGATCTCCCACCAGGAGCCTTCGCAAGCGCCGGCCCGCACGTGCACTTCGGCGGGACGCAGGAAGACATATCCCACCCCGTTGTGCCAGACCCAGGCGGGCTGATGCAGCGCCCGCGTGCCCCGGGAAAGGTTCTCGCCGGGCCGGGTTGGCGCTTGTGCCCAGGCCACCTGCCCGCGGAGCCGGCACTGATTGAGCGTCGTGGCCACGGGGTATTCCGATGCGGAGGAGATGGCGGCCCCCAGGCAGACGAACTCGTCATCGAAAAAGCACCAGGCCTTGCGGGCGGCAAGGGCATCGCGGCGGAAGTCGCAGGCGGCGAGCCCGTAGCGCCCGTCCGACACGCCGCCGACGAAGGTGGTCTGGCCCATGCGGCGCGGCGAGCCGGTCAGGGCCGGCTCCTGCACCACCGTGGTGCCGGGTATCTTCTGCCAATCCCAGGCGGGATAGATGTTGTCGTATTCGTCGCCCTGGCAAATGAGGAGGTTGCAGCCGTCGGCGATGTGGTGGTTTTTGAGGCCTTCTTCGTTGCAGGCCTCGTCGGTGTTGGCCACGCGGCGGGAGTACATGCGGGCCGAGGCATAAAACCCC
>JBBIQF010000237.1:0-5567 GCA_037442445.1 Planctomycetaceae bacterium | reverse complement strand
CCACCAGGGGTGGTGCGGGCTTGCCGGCGGCGCGGTCTGCCAACTCGCGGAACTCGGCTTCGCGGCCGGTGGGCAATAGCAGCATCTCCTGGGCGGCCTCGGCCAGATAGCGGGCGTTTTGCGATTTGCGGGCGATTTCGCGGCCTTCGGCCCCCAAGTCGCTGGCCGGCCCGCGCGCCATCCACTGGCTGCCGTCCAGGATCAGGCCGCTGAGGGTCGCCAGCTTCTCTGGCGCAAAGGCGAACGCCGTCCCCCGGACCTGGACGGCGATCCTCGGCACGTCGCGGGCAAAAGCCGCCCCGTAGCCGTGATTGTACAGGCACGGGCCGTGCTGGTGAAAACTATAGTCCGGCTGGATGCCTTCTTTGCGGTCGGTGCGGATTTCGTCGGCGATGCGGCGGTACGCCCGGCGGACCAGTTCGGGATCGCGCTGGAGGATGCCCCGGATGGCCGTGATCTCGGTCACCCACACCAGGTTCTGGCCGGTCATACCCATGCGGGCGCGGGCCAGGATTTGCAGGGCCTTGGCCCGCCGCGTGCCCGAAAGCTCGTCGTCCAGCAATAACAAGGTGGGTGTCAGGCCGCGGGGGACCCCGATCTGGTTCCACCACCAGTTGGAGTTCTGGAAGTCGTTTTTGAGCCAGTAGTCCAGCGCGGCGAACACCGCCTCGCGGAGCTGGGGATCGTTGCGCAGGGGCGATTGGGGCGATTTGTAGGCCTGGGCGAGCATGGCCAGCCGGCCCAAGTGGCTGGTGGTCCGCCAGCCCGAGCGATTGCGGTTGGCGTAATCGACATCGGGCCAACTGCCATCGGGGCGCAATGCGCGGAGGAGTTTGTGGACCGCGTCGCGGGGCGGGGCGGCGGCCAATGGCTCCAGCAGCCGCTGGCGGACCGTCTCCAAGTCGGCCAGTTCCGCCGGGCTAGGCGCCGGCTTCTCCCCCGCCCCGGCCACGCCGGCCAGCAGCGGCCCCAGGGCCGCAATCGCCAGTGCTGCAATCCTCCGGGCTGAATGCATCGTGGGGCGCACCGTTGGAATGGTCTTCATACAACTGCGGGTTCCGGAAGAAAAGTTGCAACGCTTTCCACCGCGACCGAAACGGCCAGCGACCGGAACGCCTGGCATTGCCGCGCCCCAATCGGGAAGCGGTTTGCGGGGGGCAGGAAGCGCCCCAGGGCGTGCCGGTGCTGCCGGTCGATTTCTTTCCGATTGTAGCGTAACCCAGCCAGCAGCCCCAGCGGTGGCTCGGCGGGGCGGAAAGCCGCGGCATCGCACTCGGCCGGCAGTTCATTGGCCGTGGATTTCGATCCACACCTGGCCGGGCAGTGTGGGGCGGGAAGCACCCGGGGCGGCGGGAGTGTCCAATTCCAGCTCCAGGCGATTATGCGGCCGGAGCAGATCGGTCACGTCGAAGGCGGTTGGGGTATCGGCCTGTGCGGAAAGCGTGCCGAGGGTCTTTCCGTTGAGGGCGGCGCTGCCGGGGGCCGCGATCCCCCGCACAACGATCCACACCCGCTGCGCGGGGCCGAGGCCCGTAGGCCGGTTAAATTGCCGCTGCCAGCGCGTGCCGTGCGGCGTGGCCTGGCTGTGCCACGGGTGGCGCAGCCGGATGCGGTGTACGGCGGCGCCTTCTGGCGTGTCGGGCAAGACCGGGGGTGCATCGCGCCGCTCGGCCGGCCGGGAAGCCGGTTCATCCGGCGGAGCCGATGGCGGCTGGCGATTGTCGGAGTCTGTCGGGTACACCTGGCGCGGCCTGGAAATCCCGTGGATGTACGATGCTACTTATCGATTCAAACGATTTGTTACCGCCGCGGCCATCGCCGGCCTGGGGCGTCAATCCCGCGCCGCCGCCCGGATTTCCATGTCCTGGCCGAAATAAACCTCGCGGGCTTCGGGGTGGTTGATGACTTCCTCGGGCGTACCGTGGCAGAGGATTTTCCCGGCGCTGACGACATAACTGCGATCGGTGATTTGCAGGGTCTCGCGGACCTGGTGGTCGGTGATGAGGATGCCGATGCCCGCGGCACGGAGGTTGCGGATGATGGCCTGGATGCTGTCGATGGTTACCGGGTCGATGCCGGTGAAAGGCTCGTCCAGCAGGATGATTTTGGGATTGGAGACCAAAGCCCGGGCGATCTCCACGCGGCGGCGCTCGCCGCCGGAGAGCGACATGCCCAGCGACTTGCGCAGGTGGGCGATGTTGAATTGTTCGAGCAGCTCCTCGCAGCGGCGGTAGCGCTGTTTGCGGTCCATGCCCAACAGTTCCATCACGCCTAGCAGGTTGTCCTGCACGGAGAGCTTGCGGAACACGCTGGATTCCTGGGCCAGATAGCCCATGCCCCCTTCCCGGGCACGGCGGTACATGGGCCAGCCGGTGACATCGACGCCGCCCAGGAGGACCCGGCCCGCGTTGGGCTCGATCATGCCGCAGGCGATGCGGAAGCTGGTGGTCTTGCCCGCCCCGTTGGGGCCCAACAGGCCGACGATTTCGCCGGGATAGACCTCGAAGCTGACGCCATCGACCACGCGGCGCCGCCCGTAGGTTTTCACCAGTCCGTGGACTTCTAGCATGATATACGACTCCTTTCGGGCCAGTGGCCGGCAACTCGGCGAGCCGGAATGCCCAAAGCGACCGTCCTCATGCGTGCGCCGATAGCCCGGCCCGCCACCCTCAAGCCATGCTCAGCGAACGAACCCCATGCGTGCGAAATTGGGGAAAAACGGGAACGGGATAGGCAACCCGGGTAGTTTGTCCCACGAATGCGGCCAATAGATGTACAGTGCCTTGCCGATCAGCAGGTCCCGGGAGACGTAGGGATACGGGTGCCGGCCCTCGGCATCGACATCGCCCGACCACAGTCGGCTGTCCTTGCTGGCGGCACTGTTGTCGCCCAGCACCAAAAACTGGTCTTGGTGCAGGGCGAACTCGATAGGCTGGCGGGCGGCGAACACATCCCATTGTTTGGGGTCGGAAAGGAACTGTTCCGGCCCGAGGTGGGCGGCGGCCGACATATCGAACTCCGGCCCGCTGCCCACGGTCTGGGCGATGTAGTAGATGTCGCGGAAGATGCGCAGGCGGCTGACGCGGGCTTCGGCCCCGGCCGAACCGATCCGCACCGGATGCAAATCCGCCGCGGTGGGGCGGATGACCAAAGCCGGGTCATACACCACCGGCTGGCCGAACGATACCACCCGGCCATCGATCCAAAGCACTAACTGCGCATCGACGTTGGCCAATCGGATGCGGTGGCGGCCTGGCCGGATGGCACCGGCGGCCGAGGTGAACGACTGGCCGGTAGGCAATTCGAGTCGGGCGGTTTGGGCGGCCAGGTCCAGCCGGCACAGGAACTGCCGCCCGCCCTTGATCAGCGCCACGAGCAACTCGCCTGAAGGCTTTTCCGCAGCCAGGTCGAACTCCACCACCAGATCGCCCACCCAGTGCAGCGGTGGTCCCAGGCCGCCGCCAGCCCAGAAGCTATCGCCCCCAGCCGCCCGCAGCCGGGTTTGCTCGGTGTTGTAGGCCGTAAAGTCGTTGATCAACTGCGGGCGCGGCGGTTTCTCGATGAGCCGGCCGGTCGAAAACCGCTCCCAATCGTGCTCCGAGGGCACATAATGGGCGTACGTGAGCCACACGGTCTGCGGCCCGGTGGCGCGAACCTCGAACGACTTGTAGTCGGCCGAGGGCTGCCAACCGCCCGGCCCCGCGGGCGATGAACTCCACCGCGCCGGCCAGCCCTGCTCGATCCAGTCGCGCAGCACGTAATCGTTGTCGTACACCGGCTGCATCATGGCCAGGATCTTCTCGGGCGGCTTGCGGGCAATCGAAAAGGCCGATTCCCCAGGGCGCCGCACGAACACGTCGCCGTATTGGATGCGGATGGTCTCCCCAGGCAATCCCACGATCCGCTTGATGTAGTTGGTCTTGGCCCCGCCGGGAAACCGGAACACGGCCACGTCCCACCGCTCCGGATCGCCGAAGTAGTACGGAAACTTCGCCACCAGGATCCGGTCGCCATTGTAGGACGGATACGTCTTGCGCTGCGGATTGCCCCGGCCCATGTCCACCACCGACCGGCACATCGGGCAGGTGCCCGCCACCACTTCATGCCCTTTGAGCCGGCCAAGGGCATCCACCTCGTCGCTGGCACTGACCTGAAACGGATACCCGCACACCGGGCACACCAGGTCCTTGTGCCGGCCCATCAACGTGGGGGCCATCGAGCCGGTGGGGATCACGAAAGCCTCGGCCTCGAAAGTGCGGAAGAGGAAGGCCAGGACGAATGCCACGACGATCGATTCGATGACCTCGCGAATGGCCGCCGGCGACGCCAGCGAACTAGCCCCCCCGGAACCTCGGCCCCCCTGGCGCGACTCGCCCTCCTTGCTGCCGGCAGCCTTGCCCGAACGAACCGGCGACCGGGTGGCGGAACTCGACACGCTGGGTTTCTTTTTGGACATGATCGTGCGTGCAAACCGGACCCCCAAGGGGCCAAAACCGTGGACCTCGCCCCGAACCGACTCGCCAGGCCTCTTGCTCTTCCTCCATTGTATCCACGAACCGCCCATGGAGGGCCACGCTCCGTCGTGGCCGGGGCGTCATTGTAAACACGGGGGACGCGACGGAGCGCGTCCCTCCAGGCACCCCCATCCAGCGGACGCGACGCAGCGTCCCTCCACCAGCGCGGTCCACCGCCGCTACGCCTACCGAATATACCGTATCCGGCTCCAGGCCGGAACCTGGATCACCACGCCCCCCAGGCGGACCAGGCGCACCGGAAAATGCACGGCCAGCGGCCGGCCGACGAGTTGCTCGAACCGCACTGCTGGGTGTGGCCACATCCGGCTGTCCACCGAAATGGCACTGTTGTCGCCCAAAACGAAGAACTCGCCGGGGCCCAACACCACCGGCTGGTCCACCCCCCAATGGGCGAGTCCCCCCAGCATGCTGCCGTATTGAACATCGCGGCGGACTTCCAACTCCCGGACCTCGACCTCCAGCGACTGCACCCCGATGCCAAAAGGCGTATCACAGGCGGCCGGCTCCGGCCGGTCGTAGGGGTACGCCATTAACGGTTGGCCATCTACGGCGACCAGGAACTGCCGATCCACCAGCGACACCGCCATAGCCAAGTCGCGGCCTTCCGGCAGGTTTTCGGCCCCGTCGGGCCAGGGCAAAAGTCGTTGGCCCTCATAGATTTGGCATCCGGAGCCCCCAGGGCTGATCTCCCAGACGAACCGGAATGCCCGGTGGCCGTCGCAGGCCCGTAGTTCCAGCCGGCCTTGGCCCGCCACCCGCAGCCGGAAAGTGAAAAGCAGGTCGCTTACGGGCTGTGGGGCGATGCCCCTTTGGCGCACAAGCTGGTTGTACGGGGTGGCGTCCGTAACCGGGATAGGGCGGGTCGGGCCCGGGTCGCCGGGTTTGGCCGCGGTGCGGTCGAGCCACTGGAAGACCAACCAATCGAGGGACTTGGCATCGCTCTCCGCGGCGTGGCGATAGGTGCCCCGCTGGCGTATCCACCGGCTGTGGGGTGACTCCGGGTGCCAGAACCACACGGTGCCCCCATGCATC